>NZ_JFHW01000013.1:0-49643 GCF_000612205.1 Enterobacter sp. 5-4
GGTTAGAATACCTGCCTGTCACGCAGGGGGTCGCGGGTTCGAGTCCCGTCCGTTCCGCCACTTATTAAGACATTAAGCCTGCCTTACTGGCAGGCTTAATGGCAAAAAAACTTTAGGGGCGTAGCTCAGTTGGTAGAGCACCGGTCTCCAAAACCGGGTGTCGCGAGTTCGAGTCTCTCCGCCCCTGCCATATAGAATCCTTTGCTTCGGCAAAGGATTTTTTTTGCCTGAAAGACTGTAAAAACATCTCTTCTTACTATTCAGCCAGCATTCCTGCTGGCTGATGTATCAATCCATTACATTGATTTTTAACAGATCTTTTATCTGCGACTGCTTATCACTGTTTTGCAGCCAAATCGCATACAGCGGTCTGGTAAGCGTGGTGGAATCCATTACGGTATGCAGCCCAGCTTTAGTGTCTGCCCAGCGAACAGGTAACCAGGTACAACCTCTCAGCAAGGGCAGTTGCTGACAGGCGATCTCTGCAGAGCTGGTCGTTAACTGTGGGACGTCATCAGGTGCAATCAAGCCCGTCTCATGCTGCTGAAAATCAGGCCCCCATTCCAGGCGCAAATAGGTCAGGTCTGCCTTCATCATCGAAGGTTCAGAGGCATAAAGCGCCAGGCCAAACTGGCCCACAATCTGGCTGCTAAATTCGTCCATCTTGGGGGCTTCGGTTGTGATAAGAAGATCAAGCTGGCGCTCATGAAGTTGCTTAACCAGCGACTGCCGTTGCGCAATCCTGGCTTCAAATTGCAGGTGGCTATGAGATTGATAAAGCCGGGTAAGCCACTGACTTAGCATACATTCCCACAGGGAAGCGCTGGCCCCTATCGAGAACTCATTATGCCTCGAAGTATGTGCAACCTCTTTGCGTGCCGCCTGCCAGGTATTCATCAGCGTTTCTGCGTACGGCAGTAGTTTTTCGCCGGCGGGCGTGAGGCGGATATTGTTGCGATGGCGGGTAAAAAGATTCACACCCAGTTGATTTTCCAGCTGTCGAATACGAAAACTGACTGCTGACTGCGTCAGGTAAAGGGCTTCAGCTGCTCGCCCAAAGTGGCGTGTTCTGCTCACTTCAAGGAAAGTTTTAAGCAATTCCGTATCCACATCTTTCTCCGCAAAATTATTTGTCGTTATGATTTAAATGTTTTGTTTTACACTCTGTCAAGCGTAACTAATACTCCGCGCCATAAATAGCTCGGCCAAAGAATTAGGAGCGTGTAGGATGGCGGAAAGCTTTACGACGACTAATCGTTTTTTCGACAATAAACATTATCCGCGCGGGTTCTCTCGTCACGGCGATTTCACCATCAAAGAAGCTCAACTGCTTGAGCGCCATGGTTATGCCTTTAACGAGCTGGATCTGGGCAAGCGTGAGCCTGCTACTGAAGACGAAAAACAGTTTGTTTCTGTTTGCCGTGGTGAGCGTGAGCCGCAGTCTGAAGCGGAACGTGTATGGATCAAGTATATGGCACGCATTAAGCGTCCAAAGCGCTTCCATACGCTGTCTGGCGGTAAGCCGCAGATGGAAGGTGCAGAAGACTACACCGAGTCTGATGACTAAGATGATAAGAAGGGGCTACGGCCCCTTTTTTTATGCCAGCAACTTCTGCAGGTGCAGCAGCAAACGATCGATAGCGCGGTAACTCAGCGCCTCCTGCAAGTGTTTCCTCTCAATGTCAGTACATCCCTCCACGTCAGCAATGGTTCTGGCCACTTTTAGCAAACGTTGCCACGCTCGTATAGACAGCCCAAAGCGCGTCAACGTCTCCTCAAGCCATCCTGCATCTTCACTGTTAAGCGAACAAAACTGCCGGATCCCGGCATTATCAAGCCGAGCATTCAGCCTGTTTTGACGGGCGTATTGTCGTGCCTGGGCAGCGATCACCCGCTCGCGCACTTTTACTGAGCTCTCACCCGTTATGCCCGTCTGCCTGAGCAGGCCCGGCGGCGGGAGGGGGATTTCGAGGGATAAATCGAAACGGTCGAGGAATGGGCCGGAAAGCTTTCCCAGATAGCGCAGCGTCTGCTCTGGCGTACAGCGGTTATGGTTGCCCTGATAATGCCCCGTGGGGCTGGGGTTCATCGCAGCGACCAGTTGAAACTGCGCGGGATAGCTTATTTTGGCCCGCGTGCGCGAGATATGTATTTCTCCAGATTCAATAGGTTCTCTCAGTGCATCCAGCACGCGACGCTCAAACTCAGGCAACTCATCAAGAAACAGAATGCCATTGTGTGCCAGTGAGATCTCACCCGGTCCGGGGATAGACCCACCGCCGACCATTGCCGTCAGAGAAGCGCTATGATGTGGGGAACGAAAAGGGCGACGGCGCCACTGTTTTTGCAACGATGCCGAACTGATGAGGCTATATATGGCAGCGCTTTCCAGCGCTTCATGATTATTGAGCGGCGGGAGCAACCCACTCAGCCTGCTCGCCAGCATCGTTTTACCTGTACCAGGCGGGCCAATCAGCAGGAGATTGTGTCCGCCTGCAGCCGTAATCTCCAGCGCCCGTTTACCTTGCTCCTGTCCCATGATCTCACTGAGATCTTCTGGCACATCTGCTACAGCCTCGTCGCACTCCTCCGGCTCGGACAGTTCATGTCGGCCTTCCAGCCAGGCACACACTTCCTGAAGATGCCCGGCGATGAGGCACCCCTTTTCGGCAATAAGACTCACTTCTGATGCGTTTTCATTGGCGACAATGATTTGCCGCCCTGCACGAATGGCTTCCAGCGCTCCCGATATCGCACCGGGAACGCCTCTCAATGCGCCTGTGAGCGCGAGTTCACCCACGAACTCGTACGAGCCTAGCCTGGTCGTAGTAAGCTGCTCAGAAGCCGCGAGAAGCGCAATTGCGATAGGTAAATCGTATCGCCCGCCCTCTTTGGGCAGATCGGCGGGGGCAAGGTTGATGGTGATCTTCTTCGCGGGGAAGGTATAACCGCTATTTATTATTGCGCTGCGAACGCGATCCCTGGCCTCTTTAACCGTCGTTTCAGGTAACCCGACAAGCGTGAGTCCGGGCAGCCCATTACTCAAATGAACCTCTACGGAAACAAGCGGTGCCTTTACCCCGAGAGCCGCACGCGTATAAACAACTGACAGTGACATTTGCACTACCTCCTGGTGTCACTATGCCAGTACGCGTTATGCCTGTTTAGCGCTATTTAGCGAATTTACGCTGCCTGTTCAGGGATTTTAAAAGCACACTGAAACTATTGCACAATCGTGGAACCCTCCTCGCAGAGCGAAAAAAAACCTGTTTTGACGGTTAGCGGAGGAGTAAAAAAGTGAAAAATATTCATTTTCTAATTTCCGTATATAAAACAACGATTTTAAGAAATATGATTCGCGGGCTAACCAAATCCGTCATAAATAAATCTTGTGTTTGATTGAAAAACTGTGATAACTCTTTAGGTATTCCTTCGAACAAGATGCAAAAAGAACTGAAAATGACAGCCCTTCTACGAGTGATTAGCCTGGTCGTGATTAGCGTGGTGGTGATTATTATCCCACCGTGCGGGGCTGCACTTGGACGAGGAAAGGCTTAGAAATCAAGCCTTAACGAACTAAGACCCCCGCACCGAAAGGTCCGGGGGTTTTTTTATGACTAAAAAACGTAAATGAGGAGCAGAGAATGACAAGTAGCACAAAATTCTGTTTCTCCCGATTTATGACGGGGAACTAACTATGAATGGGGCACAGTGGGTAGTACATGCGTTGCGCGCGCAGGGAGTCGAGACAGTATTCGGTTATCCGGGTGGCGCAATTATGCCGATTTACGATGCACTGTATGACGGCGGCGTGGAGCACCTGTTGTGCCGACACGAGCAGGGCGCAGCGATGGCCGCCATCGGTTATGCCCGTGCCACCGGTAAAACCGGTGTCTGTATGGCGACCTCAGGTCCGGGCGCAACGAACCTGATCACCGGTCTGGCTGATGCACTGCTGGATTCTGTTCCCGTTGTTGCCATCACCGGACAGGTTGCCTCTCCGTTCATCGGCACCGACGCGTTCCAGGAAGTCGATGTACTCGGTTTATCGCTGGCCTGCACCAAACACAGTTTTCTCGTTCAGTCACTGGAAGAGCTGCCGCGCGTAATGGCAGAAGCATTCGAGGTTGCCAGCTCCGGTCGCCCTGGTCCGGTTCTGGTCGATATCCCGAAAGATATCCAGGTCGCACACGGCGAACTGGAGCCGCACTTCTCCACCGTTGGAAACGACGACGCGTTTCCGCATGCGGAAGTTGAAGAGGCGCGTCAGATGCTGGTGCAGGCGAAACAGCCGATGCTGTACGTTGGCGGTGGCGTAGGCATGGCGCAGGCGGTTCCTGCCCTGCGCGAATTTATCGCGGCAACGCAAATGCCTGCCACCTGCACGCTGAAAGGGTTGGGTGCGGTAGATGCCGATTACCCCTACTATCTGGGCATGCTGGGGATGCACGGCACCAAAGCGGCAAACCTGGCGGTGCAGGCGTGCGATCTGCTCATCGCCGTCGGTGCCCGTTTTGACGACCGCGTCACCGGTAAGCTGAATACCTTTGCGCCGAACGCCAAAGTTATCCATATGGATATCGACCCGGCGGAGATGAACAAGCTGCGTCAGGCGCACGTCGCGCTGCAGGGCGATCTCAACGCGCTGTTACCGGCATTGCAGCAGCCGCTGGATATCAACGCATGGCGTCAGCATACCGCCGATATGCGCGCTGAACACGCCTGGCGTTACGACCATCCCGGCGAGGCCATCTACGCGCCGCTGCTGTTGAAGCAGTTGTCCGACCGTAAGCCCGCCGACAGCGTGGTGACGACCGATGTCGGCCAGCATCAGATGTGGTCCGCCCAGCACATGACCTACACCCGTCCGGAAAACTTCATCACTTCCAGCGGGTTAGGGACGATGGGCTTCGGTCTGCCAGCCGCGGTTGGCGCACAGGTTGCCCGCCCGAACGATACCGTTATCTGTATCTCCGGTGACGGCTCCTTCATGATGAACGTTCAGGAGCTCGGCACCGTGAAGCGCAAGCAGTTACCGCTGAAGATCGTGTTGCTCGATAACCAGCGTTTAGGGATGGTTCGCCAGTGGCAACAGCTGTTCTTCCAGGAACGTTACAGTGAAACCACCCTGACCGATAACCCCGATTTCCTCACCCTGGCCAGCGCCTTCGGCATTCCTGGCCAGCACATCACCCGTAAAGACCAGGTTGAAGCGGCACTCGACACCATGCTGTCAAGCGAAGGGCCATACCTGCTTCATGTCTCAATCGACGAGCTTGAGAACGTCTGGCCGTTGGTACCGCCCGGTGCCAGTAACTCACAAATGCTGGAGAAATTATCATGATGCAACATCAGGTCGCCGTGCAGGCTCGCTTCAACCCGGAAACATTAGAACGCGTTTTGCGCGTGGTGCGCCATCGTGGTTTTCAGATTTGCTCTATGAATATGGAGACGGCCACCGACGCGCAAAACATCAGTATCGAATTAACCGTTGCCAGCCCGCGGCCGGTCGACTTACTGTTTAGTCAGTTATCAAAGCTGGTAGACGTTGCCCATGTTGCCATCTGCCAGAGCACAACCACATCACAACAAATCCGCGCTTAAGCGTGACAGGACGAAAAAATGACGACAAAAAAAGCTGATTACATTTGGTTCAATGGTGAGATGGTTCGCTGGGAGGACGCGAAGGTCCACGTGATGTCCCACGCGCTGCATTACGGTACCTCCGTGTTTGAAGGCATCCGCTGCTACGATTCTCACAAAGGGCCAGTGGTGTTCCGCCATCGCGAACATATGCAGCGTCTGCATGACTCAGCCAAAATTTATCGTTTCCCGGTTTCTCAGAGCGTGGATGAGCTGATGGAAGCCTGCCGCGACGTGATCCGTAAGAACAACCTGACTAGCGCCTATATTCGTCCGCTGGTCTTCGTGGGTGACGTCGGTATGGGCGTGAACCCGCCAGCCGGTTACAACACCGATGTGATCATTGCCGCGTTCCCATGGGGTGCCTACCTGGGTGCTGAAGCCCTGGAGCAGGGGATCGACGCAATGGTCTCTTCCTGGAACCGCGTTGCACCAAACACCATCCCGACCGCGGCGAAAGCGGGCGGTAACTACCTTTCTTCCCTGCTGGTCGGCAGCGAAGCGCGCCGTCACGGCTACCAGGAAGGTATCGCGCTCGACGTGAATGGCTACATCTCCGAAGGCGCAGGTGAAAACCTGTTTGAAGTGAAAGACGGCATTCTGTTTACGCCGCCATTCACCTCGTCCGCGCTGCCGGGCATCACCCGTGATGCCATCATCAAGCTGGCGAAAGATCTGGGTATCGAAGTGCGCGAGCAGGTGCTGTCCCGCGAATCCCTGTACCTGGCCGATGAAGTGTTTATGTCCGGTACCGCGGCTGAAATCACCCCGGTGCGCAGCGTAGACGGCATTCAGGTGGGCGAGGGCCGCTGTGGCCCGGTCACCAAACGCATTCAGCAAGCGTTCTTTGGCCTCTTCACCGGCGAGACAGAAGATAAATACGGCTGGTTGGATCAGGTTAATCACTAAATATAAATTTGGGACGGCACGCACCGTCCCATTACATAGTCAGACGGGAGTAAATAAAGCATGCCTAAGTATCGTTCAGCCACCACCACCCACGGCCGTAACATGGCCGGTGCCCGCGCGCTGTGGCGCGCCACCGGAATGACCGACGCCGATTTCGGCAAGCCAATTATCGCCGTGGTGAACTCCTTCACCCAGTTCGTACCGGGCCACGTGCACCTGCGCGATCTCGGTAAGCTGGTTGCCGAGCAAATCGAAGCCTCCGGCGGCGTGGCGAAAGAGTTCAACACCATTGCGGTGGATGACGGTATCGCGATGGGCCATGGGGGCATGCTCTATTCACTGCCGTCGCGCGAGCTGATCGCCGACTCGGTAGAGTACATGGTTAACGCCCACTGCGCCGATGCGATGGTCTGTATCTCCAACTGCGACAAAATCACCCCGGGGATGCTGATGGCCTCCCTGCGCCTGAACATTCCGGTGATCTTCGTCTCCGGTGGCCCGATGGAAGCGGGGAAAACCAAGCTCTCCGACAAAATCATCAAGCTCGACCTGGTCGATGCGATGATTCAGGGCGCGGACCCGAAAGTCTCTGACGAGCAGAGTGACCAGGTGGAGCGCTCCGCGTGCCCGACCTGCGGCTCCTGTTCCGGTATGTTCACGGCGAACTCCATGAACTGCCTGACCGAAGCGCTGGGCCTCTCTCAGCCGGGCAACGGCTCGCTGCTGGCGACCCACGCCGACCGTAAGCAGCTGTTCCTCAGTGCTGGTAAACGCATCGTTGAGCTGACTAAGCGCTACTACGAGCAGGACGACACCAGCGCGCTGCCGCGCAGCATCGCCAGCAAAGCGGCGTTCGAGAACGCCATGACCCTGGACATCGCCATGGGTGGTTCCACCAACACCGTTCTGCACCTGCTGGCCGCCGCGCAGGAAGCCGAAATCGACTTCACCATGAGCGACATCGACAGGCTCTCCCGTAAAGTGCCGCAGCTGTGTAAGGTCGCACCGAGTACCCAGAAGTACCATATGGAAGACGTGCATCGCGCGGGTGGCGTCATCGGTATCCTCGGCGAGCTGGATCGCGCCGGGCTGCTGAACCGTGACGTGAAAAACGTGCTTGGCCTGTCGCTGCCTGAGTCGCTGAACCAGTACGACGTGATGCTGACCAAAGACGACGCGGTGAAAAAGATGTTCCGCGCGGGCCCTGCTGGTATTCGTACTACCCAGGCGTTCTCGCAGGACTGCCGCTGGGATACCCTGGACGATGACCGCGCTGAAGGCTGCATCCGCTCGCTGGAGCATGCCTATAGCAAAGACGGCGGCCTGGCCGTGCTGTACGGTAACTTTGCGGAAAATGGCTGCATCGTGAAGACCGCTGGCGTGGACGACAGCATCCTGAAATTCACCGGTCCGGCGAAGGTGTACGAAAGCCAGGATGAAGCGGTAGACGCCATCCTCGGCGGCAAAGTGGTGGAAGGCGACGTGGTGGTCATTCGCTACGAAGGTCCAAAAGGCGGGCCGGGCATGCAGGAGATGCTCTACCCGACCACCTTCCTGAAATCCATGGGCCTCGGTAAAGCCTGTGCGCTGATCACCGACGGTCGTTTCTCCGGCGGGACCTCTGGTCTCTCCATCGGTCACGTTTCGCCGGAAGCGGCAAGCGGCGGCAACATCGCCATCATCGAAGACGGCGACCTGATCGAAATAGACATTCCGAATCGCGGCATTCAGCTCAAGCTGAGCGACCAGGAGATCGCGGCGCGTCGTGAAGCGCAGGAAGCGCGCGGCGATAAAGCCTGGACGCCGAAAGACCGCCAGCGTGAAGTTTCCTTCGCCCTGCGCGCCTACGCGAGCCTTGCCACCAGTGCAGATAAAGGCGCGGTGCGCGATAAATCTAAACTTGGGGGCTAACGATGGCCGAGTCGCAACCCTTATCCGCCGCCCCCGAGGGGGCGGAATATCTCAGGGCGGTGCTTCGCGCGCCGGTCTATGAAGCCGTGCAGGTCACTCCCCTGCAGAAAATGGAAAAACTCTCTTCGCGCCTCGACAACGTCATCCTGGTGAAGCGCGAAGACCGCCAGCCGGTGCACAGCTTCAAGCTGCGCGGTGCCTACGCGATGATGGCCGGGCTGACCGACGAGCAGAAAGCGCGCGGGGTGATTACCGCATCGGCGGGCAACCACGCGCAGGGCGTGGCGTTCTCGTCTGCCCGTCTGGGGCTGAAAGCGCTGATCGTGATGCCGGTTGCTACCGCCGATATCAAGGTCGACGCGGTGCGCGGTTTCGGCGGCGAAGTCTTGCTCCACGGGGCCAACTTTGACGAAGCAAAAGCCAAAGCGATTGAACTGGCGCAGCAGCAGGGGTTCACCTGGGTGCCGCCGTTCGACCACCCGATGGTGATTGCCGGGCAGGGGACGCTGGCGCTGGAGCTGCTGCAGCAGGATGCCCATCTCGACCGCGTCTTTGTCCCGGTGGGCGGCGGTGGTTTAGCCGCAGGCGTGGCGGTGCTGATCAAACAGCTGATGCCGCAGATCAAAGTCATTGCCGTGGAAGCGGAAGACTCCGCCTGCCTGAAAGCGGCGCTGGATGCCGGGCATCCGGTCGACCTGCCGCGCGTCGGGCTGTTTGCCGAGGGCGTGGCGGTGAAGCGCATTGGCGACGAAACGTTCCGCCTGTGCCGGGAATATCTCGACGATATCGTCACGGTGGATAGCGATGCGATCTGCGCGGCGATGAAGGATCTGTTCGAAGACGTGCGTGCGGTGGCGGAACCCTCCGGCGCGCTGGCGCTGGCGGGCATGAAAAAATACATCGCGCAGCACAACATTCGCGGCGAGCGTCTGGCGCACGTGCTTTCCGGTGCCAACGTGAACTTCCACGGTCTTCGCTACGTGTCCGAGCGCTGCGAGCTGGGCGAACAGCGTGAAGCGCTGCTGGCGGTGACCATTCCGGAAGAGAAGGGCAGCTTCCTGAAGTTCTGTCAGCTGCTGGGCGGTCGTTCGGTGACGGAGTTTAACTACCGTTTTGCCGATGCTAAAGACGCCTGTATTTTTGTCGGCGTGCGTCTGAGCCGCGGCGTGGAGGAGCGCAAAGAGATCCTCAGCCTGCTGCATGAGGGCGGCTATAGCGTAGTCGATCTCTCCGACGACGAGATGGCGAAGCTGCACGTGCGTTACATGGTCGGTGGTCGTCCTTCGAAGCCGCTCAGGGAACGCCTGTTCAGCTTTGAGTTCCCGGAATCGCCGGGCGCGTTGCTCAAGTTCCTGCACACGCTGGGCACGCACTGGAACATCTCTCTGTTCCACTACCGCAGCCACGGCACCGACTACGGCCGCGTGCTGGCGGCGTTCGAACTGGGCGAGCACGAGCCGGATTTCGAAACGCGGCTGAACGAGCTGGGCTACGAGTGCCATGACGAAACCCACAACCCGGCGTTCCGCTTCTTCCTGGCAGGCTAAGGGCTGAGCGGCATGTAGGCCGGGTAAGCGCAGCGCCACCCGGCTTTAGTGGTTCGGCAGTATCGTCCAGAACGCATCAATAAGCGGCTCATGCAGCCGCTTTTTTTGTGCGCACACGCCAAGCTCAAACGGCGTTTTCTCGTCGCTGCGCTCTAAAATCATCACGCGATTGCGCACCGGCTCCGGGCTGTTGTCCAGCACCACTTCCGGCAGCAGCGCCACGCCGCAGCCCAGCGCCACCATCGACACCATCGCCTCATGGCCGCTGACGGTGGCGTAAATCGACGGGTTGCTGATTTTCTGACGGCGGAACCACAGCTCAATGCGGCGGCGAACCGGGCCCTGATCGGCCATGATAAACGGCACCGTGGACCAGTCCGGTTTTTCCACCGATACCTGGTTACGCACCGGGCAGGGCAGCGCCGGGGCAATCAACACCACCGCCAGATTTTCCAGCATCGAGAACGCTACCGCGCCCGGCAGGGTTTCCGGCTTCCCGGCAATGGCGAGATCCGCTTCGCCTGTCACCACTTTTTCCATCGCGTCGGCAGCGTCGCCGGTAGTGAGCTTAATTTCAACCGACGGATGCGCCGCGCGAAAGCGGTCAAGGATGGGCGGCAGATGGCTGTAGGCGGCGGTCACGGAGCAGAAAATATGCAGCTCACCGGAGAGTGACGGCCCCTGCTGATCGATAGAGTGCCGCAGCTGCTGGTACTGCAACAGCGTCTGCTGGGCAAAAATACGCAGCTCTTCGCCCGCTTCCGTGAGGGTGACGGTGCGGTTATCGCGCACGAACAGCGGCTGGCCGAGGTCTTCCTCAAGGCGCTGGATCTGGCGCGAAAGCGTGGAGGGGCTGACGTGCATCGCCCGGGCGCTGCGGCCAAAGTGACGGCTTTCCGCCAGGTGCAGGAACATTTTCAGATCGCGTAAATCCACCGATTCCACTCCCTCTTTTTACATTGCATAAATTGCAATGTGACGTTGTGAATATATCAATTTCCGCAATAAATTTCCTGTTGTAATGTGGGTACATTCTCGCTGAAACGCGAACCGAACAATAAGACACACAACATCACGAGGTATCACCCATGGCTAACTACTTTAATACACTGAACTTGCGCCAGCAGCTGGCGCAGCTGGGCAAATGCCGCTTCATGGCGCGCGATGAATTTGCCGATGGCGCGAGCTACCTTCAGGGTAAAAAAGTGGTCATCGTCGGCTGTGGCGCACAGGGTCTGAACCAGGGCCTGAACATGCGTGACTCCGGTCTGGATATCTCCTACGCCCTGCGCAAAGAAGCGATTGCCGAGAAGCGTGCCTCCTGGCGCAAAGCGACCGAAAATGGCTTCAAAGTGGGTACCTACGAAGAGCTGATCCCGCAGGCGGATCTGGTGGTTAACCTGACGCCGGACAAGCAGCACTCAGACGTTGTGCGTTCCGTACAGCCGCTGATGAAAGACGGCGCGGCGCTGGGTTACTCCCACGGCTTCAACATCGTTGAAGTGGGCGAGCAGATCCGTAAAGACATCACCGTAGTGATGGTGGCACCGAAGTGCCCGGGTACCGAAGTCCGTGAAGAGTACAAACGTGGCTTCGGCGTGCCGACGCTGATCGCGGTTCACCCGGAAAACGATCCGAAAGGCGAAGGCATGGCGATTGCCAAGGCATGGGCAGCGGCGACCGGCGGCCACCGTGCGGGCGTGCTGGAATCGTCCTTCGTTGCCGAAGTGAAATCCGACCTGATGGGCGAGCAGACCATTCTGTGCGGCATGCTGCAGGCCGGTTCTCTGCTGTGCTTCGATAAGCTGGTTGAAGAGGGCACCGACCCGGCATACGCGGAAAAACTGATTCAGTTCGGCTGGGAAACCATCACCGAAGCGCTGAAGCAGGGCGGTATTACGCTGATGATGGACCGTCTGTCCAATCCGGCAAAACTGCGTGCTTACGCGCTGTCTGAACAGCTGAAAACCATCATGGCGCCACTGTTCCAGAAACATATGGACGACATCATTTCCGGCGAGTTCTCTTCCGGCATGATGGCTGACTGGGCGAACGACGATAAGAAACTGCTGACCTGGCGTGAAGAGACCGGTAAGACCGCGTTCGAAACCGCGCCACAGTACGAAGGTAAAATCGGCGAGCAGGAGTACTTCGATAAAGGCGTGCTGATGATCGCGATGGTGAAAGCAGGCGTTGAGCTGGCGTTCGAAACCATGGTGGATTCCGGCATCATTGAAGAGTCTGCGTACTACGAATCACTGCACGAGCTGCCGCTGATCGCGAACACCATCGCCCGTAAGCGTCTGTACGAAATGAACGTGGTTATCTCTGATACTGCAGAATACGGTAACTACCTGTTCTCTTACGCCTGCGTACCGCTGCTGAAAGAGTTTATGACCACTCTGCAGCCGGGCGATCTGGGTAAAGCGATTGCAGAAGGTGCCGTGGACAACGCGCAGCTGCGCGATGTGAACGAAGCGATTCGCAGCCACCAGATCGAGAAAGTGGGTCACAAACTGCGTGGCTACATGACCGACATGAAGCGTATCGCGGTAGCGGGTTAACAACTTTGTCGGGTGGCGCTTTGCTTACCCGACCTACAAAACCGTAAGATGTAGGCCGGGTAAGGCGCAGCCGCCACCCGGCTTGTTTATTTGCGGTACAGCACTTTAATCACGTGGTAGCCGAACTGCGTGTGCAGCGGGCCGGTTGGCTCCAGCACCGGGCAGGAGAAGACCACTTTATCGAATGCCGGTACCATCTGACCCTGGCGGAATTCACCCAGATCGCCGCCGCGTTTGCCTGACGGACAGATAGAGTGCTTCTTCGCCAGCTTGCCGAAGTCGGCGCCGTTTTTGATCTGCTCCAGAAGATCCAGAGCCAGTTTCTCTTCTTTAACAAGAATATGCAGTGCTGCTGCTGTTTTTGCCATGATCGTGCCTTGAGTGGTATGGATTAGGCTCGCTATACTACCACGCTGTTATTCTCCCCTCCTGACTTTCATTGAGCGATCATTTATGCGTTTAAACCCCGGACAACAACAAGCCGTCGAATTTGTCACCGGACCGTGTCTGGTGCTGGCGGGTGCAGGATCCGGCAAAACGCGCGTTATCACCAATAAGATTGCGCACCTGATCCGCGGCTGTGGCTATCAGGCCCGGCACATTGCGGCGGTAACCTTTACCAATAAAGCGGCGCGTGAGATGAAAGAGCGTGTCGGCCAGACGCTGGGACGAAAAGAGGCGCGCGGCCTGATGATCTCCACCTTCCACACGCTGGGGCTGGATATCATTAAACGCGAGTATGCTGCGCTGGGAATGAAGTCCAACTTCTCGCTCTTCGATGACACCGACCAGGTGGCGTTGCTCAAAGAGCTCACCGAGGGGTTGATCGAAGATGACAAGGTGCTGTTGCAGCAGCTGATCTCAACGATCTCAAACTGGAAAAACGATCTGATGACCCCGGCCCAGGCCGCGGCGATCGCCAAAGGCGAACGGGATCGGATCTTCGCCCACTGCTACGGTCTGTACGATGCACATATGAAAGCGTGCAACGTGCTGGACTTTGACGACCTGATTCTGCTGCCCACGCTGCTGCTGCAGCGGAACGAAGAGGTTCGCGAGCGCTGGCAGAACAAAATCCGTTACCTGCTGGTGGATGAGTATCAGGACACCAACACCAGCCAGTACGAGCTGGTGAAGCTGCTGGTGGGGCAGCGCGCGCGTTTCACAGTTGTCGGCGACGACGACCAGTCAATTTACTCCTGGCGCGGCGCGCGTCCGCAAAACCTGGTGCTGCTGAGCAAAGATTTTCCCGCTCTGCAGGTGATTAAGCTGGAGCAAAACTACCGCTCCTCCGGGCGTATCCTGAAAGCGGCAAATATCCTGATCGCCAATAACCCGCATGTGTTTGAGAAGCGTCTCTTCTCCGAGCTGGGTTACGGTACTGAATTGAAGGTGCTCAGCGCCAATAATGAAGAGCATGAGGCGGAGCGCGTGACGGGCGAATTGATCGCCCACCACTTCGTCAATAAAACCGAATATAAGGATTACGCGATCCTCTATCGCGGCAATCACCAGTCGCGCGTCTTTGAAAAGATGCTGATGCAGAACCGCATTCCGTACAAAATCTCGGGCGGTACGTCGTTCTTCTCACGGCCAGAGATTAAAGATCTGCTGGCCTATCTGCGCGTGCTCACGAACCCGGATGACGACAGCGCGTTTCTGCGCATCGTGAATACGCCGAAGCGCGAGATTGGCCCGGCGACGCTGCAAAAGCTGGGCGAGTGGGCGATGACGCGTAATAAAAGCCTGTTTACCGCCAGCTTCGACATGGGGCTGAGCCAGACGTTAACCGGTCGCGGCTATGATTCGCTAACGCGATTCACCCACTGGCTCGGCGAAGTGCAGCGTCTCGCGGAGCGCGAGCCGGTGGCGGCGGTGCGCGATCTTATTCACGGCATCGACTATGAGTCCTGGCTGTACGAAACCTCGGCCAGCCCGAAAGCGGCTGAGATGCGGATGAAAAACGTTAACCAGCTCTTCAGCTGGATGACCGAAATGCTGGAGGGCTCTGAAATCGACGAGCCGATGACCCTGACGCAGGTCGTCACCCGCTTTACCCTGCGCGACATGATGGAGCGTGGCGAGAGCGAAGAAGAGGCCGATCAGGTACAGCTGATGACGCTGCACGCGTCAAAAGGTCTGGAGTTCCCGTATGTCTATCTGGTTGGTATGGAAGAGGGGTTGTTACCGCATCAGAGCAGCATTGATGAAGACAACGTCGACGAGGAGCGCCGCCTGGCCTACGTGGGGATCACCCGTGCGCAGAAAGAGCTGACGTTCACGCTGTGTAAAGAGCGCCGTCAGTATGGCGAACTCGTCCGCCCGGAGCCGAGCCGTTTCCTGCTGGAGCTGCCGCAGGATGACCTGATCTGGGAACAGGAACGCAAAGTGATTACCGCAGAAGAGCGGATGCATAAGGGGCAGGCTAACGTGGCGAACATTCGCGCCATGCTGGCAAAAGCCAAAGAGAAAGGATAATGATGAGTAGGCCGGATAAGGCGAAGCCGCCACCCGGCAATGTTCAGCGTATTACTTCACTTCCAGCACCCAGTGCACATAGCTCTGCCACTGGCACTCCTGCTCGATCATCTCTGCCCCAAGCGGGTGACGCTCAATCCAGTTTTCCGGCAGCGTCAGCGACAGTTTTTCGTCATCGGCCACCAGATTGATTGCAGGCAGCAAATCATCGCGACGGCGGCTGGCAAAGAGAATCGCCAGACGCAGCAGGCGGCACAGATGCTCGGCCACGCGCGGCGGTACGGCGTTTTGCTGATGCAAAGATGAGAGATCAACGGCGTTGGTCTGGTTCAGCAGCAGCGTTGCCAGCAGCTTTTTCTGTGCGGGCGTGTAGCCCGGTAAATCCAGGTTGCGAACCAGATACGCTGCGTGAGCGGGGGCCTGCTTAAAATCAATGCTCAGCCCCACTTCATGCAGCGCACAGGCGCTCAGCAGTAAATCGCGGCTCAGATGATCAAGATCCCAGACGTTAGCGACCTGATCGGCGAAGCGAGATGCCAGCTGCGATACGCGTCCTGCCTGATCGATATCGACCAGAAAACGACGCTGTACGTTGCGCAGGGTTCGGCTGCGGATATCCTGATCGACCGACAGATGCAGCATCCCGTAGACCAGACCTTCGCGCAGCGCGCCGCCGGCAAGGGTCATACACTGGATGTTGAGCTCGGTGAAAATGGCGATCAGAATGGCCAGCCCGCTCGGGAAGACCAGCGCGCGTTCCAGCGTCAGGCCTTCAATTTCCAGTTCTTCCAGGCGTCCGCACTGGATGGCGCGCTGTTTTAGCTGCTGAAGTTTGGCAAGCGTAATCCGCTCGTCCATTCCCTGCGCCATCATGATTTCCTGCAGGGCCTGCACGGTCCCCGACGCACCCACGCACACTTTCCAGCCGTGATAGCGCAGTTCGTCCATCACGGGACGTAATACCTCGCGCGCGGCATTTTCTGCCTCGTCGAAGTTCTCTTTACCCAGATTACGATCGGTAAAATAGCGCTCAAGCCAGGTCACGCAGCCCATCGACAGGCTGAACAGCGACGTAGCCTGCGCGCCGGTGCCGGTCACCAGCTCGGTACTGGCTCCGCCGATATCCACCACCAGGCGGCGATCGTCACCCCCCGTGGTGTGTGCAACCCCCTGATAAATCAAGCGAGCTTCTTCTTCACCGCTAATAACCTGAACCGGGCAACCGAGAATCTCCTGCGCTCTGGCAATAAAATCCACGGCGTTAACCGCCAGGCGGAGTGTCGCAGTGGCGACAACGGTTATTTGGGCGTGCGGGATATCCTGCAGACGCTCGGCAAAGAGTCGCAGGCACTGCCAGCCACGTTCCATGGCTTCAGGCGAGAGGTGATTGTCGCTGCTCAGGCCCGCCGCGAGGCGGACCTTGCGCTTAATGCGCGTCAGCGTTTGTATGCTTCCCGCCACCTCGCGCACAACCAGCATATGAAAACTATTCGAACCGAGATCAATTGCCGCATAAAGCGTGGTGGAGCTGAGCATATTTTCTTAACCTGAACGACGACGATTACGCGGTGCGCCGCCTGAACGACGCGGACCATTGCCGGAGCGTGGGCGGGTAAGACGCTTAGGCGGCGGCAGTTCGCTTAACAGCGCTTCCGGATTGTATTTGCTCTGCGGAATAGAGTGACCGATGTAGGTCTCAATGGCCGGAAGGTTCAGCGCATACTCTTCACACGCAAGGCTAATAGAGTGACCGCTTGCGCCCGCACGACCGGTACGACCGATACGGTGTACGTAGTCTTCGCAGTCGTCTGGCAGATCGTAGTTAAAGACGTGCGTTACGGCTGGAATGTGTAAACCACGTGCAGCCACGTCGGTGGCGACCAGAATATCGAGATCGCCGCGGGTAAACTCTTCGAGAATACGCAGGCGTTTTTTCTGCGCCACGTCGCCGGTCAACAGGCCAACACGGTGACCATCGGCAGCCAGGTGGCCCCAGATGTCTTCACAACGGTGTTTGGTGTTGGCAAAGATGATGGCGCGATCTGGCCACTCTTCTTCAATCAGCGTTTGCAGCAGGCGCATTTTCTCTTCATTTGAAGGATAGAAGAGCTCTTCTTTAATGCGGTGACCCGTTTTCTGTTCCGGTTCCACTTCAACGTATTCGGCGTTGTTCATCTGTTCGAACGCCAGCTCGCGAACGCGGTAGGAGAGGGTTGCAGAGAACAGCATATTCAGGCGCTGATTAGCCGGAGGCATACGGCGGAACAGCCAGCGGATGTCTTTAATGAAGCCCAGATCGTACATGCGGTCAGCTTCATCGAGCACCACAACCTGGATGGCACCGAGGTTAATGTGGTTCTGTTTGGCGTAATCAATAAGACGGCCGGTGGTACCGATCAGGATATCCACACCGCTTTCCAGCACTTTCAGCTGCTTATCGTAGCCATCGCCGCCATAGGCCAGGCCCAGCTTCAGGCCGGTAGCCTGCGCCAGGGGTTCAGCGTCTGCGTGGATCTGTACCGCCAGTTCTCGCGTCGGGGCCATAATTAGCGCGCGCGGCTGGTTAACTTTGCGGTCTGCAATCGCTGGGTGAGAAAGTAAATAATGAAACGTTGACGTTAAAAACGCCATCGTTTTGCCGGTACCGGTTTGCGCCTGCCCGGCAACATCGCGTCCGGCCAGCGTCAGCGGCAGCGCGAGGGCCTGAATGGGCGTGCAGTTATGAAACCCTTTATTTTCAAGGGCTTCAATCACCTTCGGGTGCAGCGCGAAGTCGGAAAACTTCTGTTCTGTTAAATGTGTTTTGCTCATAGTGTGGTAGAATATCAGCTTACTATTGCTTTACGAAAGCGTATCCGGTGAAATAAAGTCAACCTTTAGTTGGTTAATGCGACATCAACGCGTCGTTGGTGGAGACAAAACCAACGTACCAGGCTTATTCCTGTGGAGTTATATATGAGCGATAAAATTATTCACCTGACTGACGACAGTTTTGACACGGACGTACTTAAGGCTGACGGGCTGATCCTCGTCGATTTCTGGGCTGAATGGTGTGGTCCTTGCAAAATGATCGCCCCGATTCTGGATGAGATCGCCGACGAATATCAGGGCAAACTGACCGTTGCCAAGCTGAACATCGACCAGAACCCGGGCACCGCACCAAAATACGGTATCCGTGGTATTCCGACCCTGCTGCTGTTCAAAAACGGCGAAGTGGCGGCGACCAAAGTGGGCGCGCTGTCCAAAGGTCAACTGAAAGAGTTCCTCGACGCTAACCTGGCGTAAGGTTTCTCCGCTGTGCGTTCAGAGCCCCCGGCTAAATGATTCGGAACTCTGGACGCCCGGCTGAAGTCGTGCTAAGTTAGCTATGACTTCGTTTTAAACATATCTTGTTGTTTGAATCTTGTTTTACCCGATACTTCCCGTTGTTAACATGAACAGTGCGTGAAGTGGCTAAATTCCGGGCTTGTCACTCAATCCGTCTTGTCGTTTCAGTTCTGCGTTCTTTCCCTGTGACCAGACAGCGAACAGACATGAGTTGATGGCCGCTAAACAGGCATGGATGACCCTGCCATACCATTCACAACATTAAGTTCGAGAATCACCCCGAGTTTAAGAACCCACACCATTATGAATCTTACCGAATTAAAGAATACGCCGGTTTCTGAGCTGATCACTCTCGGCGAAAATATGGGGCTGGAAAACCAGGCTCGTATGCGCAAGCAGGACATCATTTTCGCCATCCTGAAGCAGCACGCTAAGAGTGGCGAAGATATCTTTGGCGACGGTGTGCTGGAGATATTGCAAGACGGATTTGGTTTCCTCCGCTCTGCAGACAGCTCCTACCTCGCCGGCCCTGACGACATCTACGTATCCCCCAGCCAAATCCGCCGTTTCAACCTCCGCACTGGTGACACCATTTCAGGTAAGATTCGTCCTCCTAAAGAGGGTGAACGCTACTTTGCGCTGTTGAAAGTCAATGAAGTTAACTTCGATAAGCCAGAAAACTCGCGCAATAAGATCCTCTTTGAGAACTTAACGCCGCTGCACGCGAACTCTCGCCTGCGTATGGAGCGTGGTAACGGTTCTACCGAAGACTTAACCGCGCGCGTTCTGGATCTGGCCTCACCAATCGGTCGTGGTCAGCGTGGTCTGATTGTGGCGCCGCCAAAAGCGGGTAAAACCATGCTGCTGCAGAACATCGCGCAGAGCATTGCTTACAACCACCCTGACTGTGTGCTGATGGTGCTGCTGATTGACGAACGTCCGGAAGAAGTGACCGAGATGCAGCGTCTGGTTAAAGGTGAAGTGGTTGCTTCTACCTTCGACGAGCCAGCATCTCGCCACGTTCAGGTTGCGGAAATGGTTATCGAGAAGGCAAAACGCCTGGTTGAGCACAAGAAAGACGTGATCATCCTGCTCGACTCCATCACCCGTCTGGCGCGTGCCTACAACACCGTGGTCCCGGCGTCTGGTAAAGTCCTGACCGGTGGTGTGGATGCTAACGCCCTGCATCGTCCAAAACGTTTCTTCGGTGCTGCACGTAACGTCGAAGAGGGCGGCAGCCTGACCATCATCGCGACGGCGCTGATCGATACCGGTTCCAAAATGGACGAAGTTATCTACGAAGAGTTTAAAGGGACAGGCAACATGGAACTGCACCTCTCTCGTAAGATCGCTGAAAAACGCGTCTTCCCGGCAATCGACTACAACCGTTCCGGTACCCGTAAAGAAGAGCTGCTCACCACCCAGGAAGAGCTGCAGAAAATGTGGATCCTGCGCAAAATCATTCATCCAATGGGTGAAATCGACGCGATGGAGTTCCTCATTAACAAACTGGCAATGACCAAAACCAACGACGATTTCTTCGACATGATGAAACGCTCGTAACGCAAATAAAGCCAGCGAACGCCACGTTTTTACGTGGCGTTTTTCTTTTATGGACTATACGCTAGTACCACCTACTCACAATTTTGACTGGGCAGTGCGACAATAAGATAATTCGCACAGTAAAAACATTAATAGCTTGAATAATAAACAAATGGAACTGTAAGAGGTTTGCTTTATAACTTCAGGCTCAGCGCCTTGATGGTTATACTTCCTTGACTAACATTTGTTGAGAACATCCATTGTGAACCTACTTGATACGTTTACTGAACTAACCAGTATTTTCTTGTTTACCACCTGCTTTTTGTTTCTGGCACGTAAGGTGGCGAAATATCTGGGGTTAGTGGATAAACCCAACTTCCGTAAGCGTCATCAAGGCATGATCCCTTTGGTCGGAGGTATCTCTGTTTTCGCGGGGATCTGCTTCACGTTTGCCATCGCGGATTACTATATCCCACATGCCAGGCTGTACCTAACCTGCGCGACGGTGCTTGTGGTGGTTGGCGCTCTTGACGACCGTTATGATATTAGCGTCAAAATCCGCGCCTTCGTTCAGGCTGCTGTGGCTATTGCTATGATGGTGTTCGCTAAGCTGCACTTGAGTAGCTTGGGCTATATTTTTGGCTCCTGGGAGATGGAACTTGGTCCGTTCGGTTATTTCCTGACACTTTTTGCCGTGTGGGTGGCGATTAACGCATTCAACATGGTTGACGGTATTGATGGTTTGCTGGGAGGCCTGTCCTGCGTCTCATTTGCCGCAATTGGTTTCATTTTATGGTTCGATGGGCAATATAGCCTTGCTATGTGGTGTTTTGCCATGATTGCGGCCATCCTGCCTTATATCCTGTTAAATCTCGGTGCATTGGGCCGGCGCTATAAAGTATTCATGGGTGATGCGGGTAGCACGCTTATCGGCTTTACTATCATTTGGATCTTGCTGGAAACCACTCAGGGTGATGTACACCCCATTAGCCCGGTAACAGCATTATGGATTATCGCTATCCCGTTAATGGATATGGTTGCGATTATGTATCGCCGTCTGCGTAAAGGGATGAGCCCTTTCTCTGCTGACCGCCAGCACATTCATCATTTAATCATGCGAGCCGGATTCACTTCCCGGCAGGCATTTGTGCTTATTACGCTGGCGGCTGCTATTCTAGCGGCGATTGGCGTGACGGCGGAATATACACATTTTGTACCTGAATGGGCTATGTTGGTATTGTTCTTGCTAGCTTTTTCTCTCTACGGCTACTGCATTAAGCGCGCATGGAAAGTAGCGCGGTTCATTAAACGTATTAAACGCAGGATGCGTCGTAACAGTGGCAAAAACACAACATTAACTAAGTAAAACCGGGACTATGATGACTCAACCGTTGGCGGGAGCGAAATCAGTGGTAACTGAGAATGAACTGGATATTCGGGGTTTGTTTCGCGTGTTATGGGCAGGCAAACTTTGGATTGCGGGGATCGCGCTGGGGTTTGCACTGTTAGCGCTGGCCTATACGTTCTTTGCAAAACAAGAGTGGAGCGCCACGGCAATCACTGACAAACCAACGGTTAACATGCTTGGGGGGTTCTATTCCCAACAGCAATTCCTGCGAAACCTGGATATCAAAGCTAACCTCGCCACGCCGGATCAGGTCTCCGTTATGGATGAGGCCTATAAAGAGTTTGTGATGCAACTGGCTTCGTGGGATACGCGCCGCGACTTCTGGTCCCAGACGGATTACTACAAGCAGCGTCGGGTTGATAACACCAAAGCCGATGCCGCTCTGCTGGACGATCTGATTAACAATATTCAATTTATGCCGGGCGACGCGCTGCGTAACGTGAATGACAGCGTCAAGCTGATTGCAGAAACCGCGCCGGACGCCAACAACCTGCTGCGTCAGTATGTCGCGTTTGCCAGCCAGCGTGCCGCAAGCCATCTTAACGAAGAGCTTAAAGGCGCCTGGTCGGCTCGTACCATCCAGATGAAAGCGCAGGTGAAACGTCAGGAAGAGGTGGCTAAAGCGATTTTCGCTCGCCGTGTACACAATATTGAGCAGGCGCTGAAAATTGCGGAACAGCACAATATTTCCCGTACTGAGACGGACGTGCCGGCTGATGAACTACCTGATTCAGAGATGTTCCTCCTTGGCCGCCCCATGTTGCAGGCACGTCTGGAAAACCTTCAGGCCGTCGGTCCTGATTTTGACCTCGATTACGATCAAAATCGCGCGATGCTCAATACGCTTAATGTCGGTCCATCTCTGGACCCGCGTTTTCAGACCTATCGTTATTTGCGAACGCCTGAAGAACCTGTAAAACGCGATAGTCCGCGTCGTGCATTCCTGATGATCATGTGGGGGATTGTGGGCGCACTGACGGGCGCAGGCGTGGCGTTAACGCGTCGTCGTACAAACTAAGAATACCGTTTACGATGAAGGCTACTGCCTTGATCGCCTAATCGAAGAGAATCGATGTGAAAGTACTAACCGTATTTGGCACCAGGCCGGAGGCCATAAAGATGGCGCCTCTGGTTCATGCGCTGGCCAGCGATCCTGATATTGAAGCGAAAGTGTGCGTCACGGCCCAGCACCGTGAGATGCTCGATCAGGTGTTAACGCTCTTTTCCATCGTCCCGGATTACGACCTCAATATTATGAAACCGGGGCAAGGATTGACGGAGATAACTTGTCGTATTCTGCAAGAGCTGAAGCCTATCCTGGAGTCATTCAAGCCTGACGTGGTGCTGGTACACGGCGACACCACCACGACCGTGGCGACCAGCCTGGCCGCGTTTTACCAGCGAATTCCCGTGGGGCATGTTGAGGCGGGTCTGCGTACCGGCAATCTTTATTCGCCGTGGCCGGAGGAGGCCAACCGCACGCTAACGGGCCACCTGGCGATGTATCACTTTGCGCCTACGGAAAACTCGCGTCAGAACCTGCTGCGTGAAAATATCGCCGATAACAAAATCTTTGTGACCGGCAATACGGTCATCGATGCGTTAATTTGGGTACGTGACCGGGTCCTGGCAAACCACGAGCTTAAGAACGAACTCGCTGCCCGCTATCCATTCCTGCACAACGGCAAAAAAACCATTCTGGTCACCGGCCACCGTCGCGAAAGCTTTGGCCGGGGTTTTGAGCAAATCTGTCACGCGCTGGCTGAAATCGCGGCGCAGAACGACGACGTGCAGATTGTCTATCCGGTCCATCTCAATCCTAACGTCAGCGAGCCGGTTAACCGCATCCTGGGTCATATCGAAAATGTCCTTCTGATTGAACCTCAGGACTATCTGCCGTTTGTCTGGCTGATGAACCATGCCTGGCTGATCCTTACCGATTCCGGCGGCATTCAGGAAGAAGCGCCTTCTCTTGGCAAACCGGTGCTGGTGATGCGTGAAACCACCGAACGTCCGGAAGCGGTCAAAGCCGGTACGGTGCGTCTGGTCGGCACCAACGCGGAACTCATCGTCGAAGAGGTCACGCGCCTTCTGCATGACGACGAAACGTATCAGGCGATGAGCCGGGCCCATAATCCGTATGGAGACGGGCAGGCTTGTGGCCGTATTTTGCATGCACTTAAACACAATCAGGTATCGCTATGAGTTTTACTACCCTCTCTGTCATTGGTCTTGGCTACATTGGCTTGCCTACCGCGGCGGCGTTTGCCTCTCGTCAGAAACAGGTTGTCGGTGTGGATATCAACGCCCGTGCGGTGGAAACCATTAACCGTGGCGAGATTCATATTGTCGAGCCCGATTTGGATCGCGTAGTGAAAGAGGCGGTGGAGGGCGGCTTCCTGCGCGCCAGTACCACGCCGGTTGAAGCGGATGCCTACCTGATTGCTGTTCCAACGCCCTTTAAAGGCGACCACGAGCCCGACATGGTCTACGTCGAGGCGGCGGCAAAGTCCATTGCTCCTGTGCTGAAGAAAGGGGCGCTGGTGATTCTGGAGTCAACCTCTCCGGTCGGTGCTACCGAGCAGATGGCGCAGTGGCTGGCCGACGCGCGCCCTGATTTAAGCTTCCCGCAACAGGCGGGGGAGCAGGCGGATATCAACATTGCCTACTGTCCGGAGCGCGTGCTACCGGGCCAGGTCATGGTCGAACTGATTAAAAATGACCGCGTCATTGGCGGTATGACGCCCGTCTGTTCCGAACGCGCTAGCGCGCTGTACAAGATTTTCCTGGAAGGCGAGTGCGTGGTGACAAACTCCCGCACCGCCGAGATGTGCAAGCTGACGGAGAACAGCTTCCGTGACGTTAATATCGCCTTTGCGAACGAACTGTCGCTGATTTGCGCCGATCAGGGGATTAACGTCTGGGAGTTGATTAGCCTGGCGAATCGCCATCCGCGTGTAAACATTCTCCAGCCAGGCCCGGGCGTGGGTGGACACTGCATCGCCGTCGATCCGTGGTTTATTGTGGCTCAGAATCCGGCGCAGGCGCGCCTGATTCGCACCGCGCGTGAAGTGAACGACAGCAAACCTCACTGGGTGCTCAATCAGGTCAAAACCACGGTAGCGGATTGTCTGGCAGAGAGCGGAAAGCGCGCCAGCGAGCTGAAAATTGCCTGCTTTGGTCTGGCATTCAAACCCAACATTGACGATCTGCGTGAAAGCCCGGCAATGGAAATTACTCAGATGATTGCCGAATGGCACAAGGGTGAAACGCTGGTGGTTGAGCCGAATATCCATGAGTTGCCGGCAAAACTGGCGGGGCACTGCACGCTGGCAGCGCTGGATGAGGCGCTGGCGACGGCGGACGTGCTGGTGCTGCTGGTGGATCATAAAGCGTTTAAAGCGACGTCCGGTGATGCGGTGCGTCAGAATTATGTGGTTGATACCAAAGGTGTCTGGCGTTGAACAGCCTGAACGGGGTACTTGAGCCCCTGCAGTGGGAGAGTGCCTTTTTCGGCCTGCCGTCGGCCATTGTGCGTCTGCGCGATGATGCGCCGGTACTGGCTGAATCGGATTTCATCGCCTGGCAACGGATTCAGGCGAAGATCCCGGCGGACCGTACCGACCTGCTTGATGCGCTCCAGCAACGCGGTTTTCAGCTGGTGGAAGGTGAGGCAGACCTTTCCATAACCCTCACCCGGCATGATGCACCCGGCGCTGAAATCGCAACCGAACAGGATATTCCCGTGCTGCGTCAGATGGCGGCTCAGGCGTTTGCGCAGAGTCGCTTTCGTACGCCCTGGTACGCACCTGACGATAGCGGCCGTTTCTATGCCCAGTGGATAGAGAATGCGGTTAAAGGCACCTTTGACCACGTCTGCCTGGTTTTACGCGCAGGGGACGGTCAACCCCAGGGGTTCGTCTCGCTTCGCAAGCTCAACGTGCGCGAGGCGCGTATTGGCTTATTAGCCGGGCGCGGCATGGGTGAGAAACTTATGCAGGCGGCGCTGCACTGGGCGCAGCAGCAGCAGCAGGTTGAGACGCTGCGGGTGGCGACCCAGGTGGGCAACACCGCCGCGCTTAAACGTTATATTGCGAGTGGTGCCAACATCGACGCCACCGCCTACTGGTTATACAGGTGACAAGATGATTCCATTTAACGCACCACCCGTCGTCGGAACGGAACTCGACTATATGCAGTCTGCCATGGGCAGCGGCAAACTCTGCGGTGACGGCGGTTTCACCCGTCGCTGTCAGCAGTGGATGGAACAGCGTTTTCGCAGCGCCAAAGTACTGCTGACCCCGTCCTGTACGGCATCGCTGGAAATGGCCGCACTGCTGCTGGATATCCAGCCCGGCGATGAAGTGATCATGCCGAGCTACACCTTCGTTTCCACGGCGAATGCGTTTGTCCTGCGCGGGGCGAAAATCGTCTTTGTGGATATCCGCCCGGATACCATGAACATTGATGAGACGCTGATTGAAGCGGCGATCACCGACAAAACGCGCGCGATCGTGCCGGTTCACTACGCAGGTGTGGCCTGTGAAATGGACACCATCATGGCCATCGCCAAAAAACATAACCTGTTTGTGGTGGAAGATGCCGCGCAGGGCGTGATGTCGACCTACAAGGGACGCGCGCTGGGCACCATCGGCCACATCGGCTGCTTTAGCTTCCACGAAACCAAAAACTACACGGCAGGCGGAGAGGGTGGCGCGACGCTGATTAACGACCGGGCGCTCGTGGAGCGTGCGGAAGTGATCCGCGAAAAAGGCACCAACCGCAGCCAGTTCTTCCGCGGCCAGGTAGACAAATACACCTGGCGCGATATTGGCTCCAGCTATCTGATGGCGGATCTGCAGGCCGCGTACCTGTGGGCGCAGCTGGAAGCCGCGGATCGCATCAACCTGCAGCGTCTCTCCCTGTGGCAAACCTATTACGATGCGCTGGAACCTCTGGCAAAAGCCGGGCGTATTGCGCTGCCAACGATTCCGGCGGATTGCGTCCACAACGCGCACATGTTCTACATCAAGCTGCGCGATAACGACGACCGCAGCGAGCTCATCGCCTGGCTGAAAGAAGCCGAAATTATGGCGGTGTTCCACTATATCCCGCTGCACTCCAGTCCGGCGGGCGAAGCGTTTGGAACGTTCGCGGGTGAAGACCGTTACACCACCAAAGAAAGTGAGCGTTTGCTTCGTCTGCCACTGTTCTACAACCTCGCGCCAGTTAACCAGCGTACGGTGATTAATACCCTCCTGAGTTATTTCGGCTGATATGTCTCTGGCAAAAGCATCGGTGTGGACCGCCGCGTCCACGCTTGTAAAAATTGGGGCCGGGCTGTTGGTCGTCAAGCTCCTGGCCGTCTCATTTGGCCCGTCAGGAGTGGGGCTGGCGGGTAATTTCCGTCAGCTTGTCACCGTCCTTGGCGTGCTGGCCGGTGCCGGTATCTTCAACGGCGTCACCAAATACGTTGCGCAGTATCATGATGATGCGGCCCAGCTTCGGAGGGTCGTGGGCACCTCGTCGGCGATGGTCACGGGTTTTTCGACCCTGATGGCGATCATCTTTCTGCTGGCGGCAGCGCCCATCAGCCAGGGATTATTCGGTCACACCCACTATCAGGGGCTGGTGCGTCTGGTCGCATTGGTTCAGATGGGAATTGCCTGGGCTAACCTGCTGCTGGCGCTGATGAAAGGGTTTCGTGATGCTGCCGGGAACGCGCTTGCGTTGATCCTGGGCAGCGTCATCGGCGTGATTGCCTATTATTTCTGCTATCGCCTGGGTGGCTATGAAGGCGCACTGCTGGGGCTGGCGCTGGTTCCGGCGCTGGTGGTTGTGCCTGCGGCATTTATGCTGATGCGTCGGGGCGTCATTCCGCTGAGCTACCTGAAACCGCAATGGGACTCGATGCTTGCCAGCCAACTGGGTAAATTTACCCTGATGGCGCTCATCACCTCCGTCACGCTGCCGGTGGCCTACGTGATGATGCGAAACCTGCTGGCGGCGCACTATAGCTGGGATGAGGTCGGGATCTGGCAGGGCGTAAGCAGTATTTCCGATGCCTATCTTCAGTTTATTACGGCTTCCTTTAGCGTTTACCTGCTGCCAACCCTGTCGCGTCTGACGTCCAGACAGGACATAACGCGCGAGATTTTCCGATCGCTGCGCTTTGTATTGCCGGCCGTCGCGGCTGCCAGCTTTACCGTCTGGTTATTGCGCGATGTCGCCATCTGGCTGCTGTTCTCGGCGAAGTTCACCGCCATGCGCGATCTCTTTGCCTGGCAGCTGGTGGGTGATGTACTGAAAGTGGGGGCTTACGTTTTCGGCTATCTGGTGATCGCGAAAGCGTCCCTGCGGCTCTATATCCTGGCGGAAATTAGCCAGTTTGCATTACTGACTTCGTTCTCGCACTGGCTGATACCCGCGCACGGTGCGCTGGGGGCGGCTCAGGCCTACATGGCAACCTATATCGTTTATTTCGCCGCCTGTTGCGGTGTATTTTTATTGTGGCGTAAACGCGCATGACTGCACTGATTCACATCCTGGGATCGGATATCCCACACCATAACCAGACCGTTTTGCGGTTCTTCAACGACGAGCTGGCATCGGGAGATCCTGATGCGCGTGAGTTTATGGTTGCAGGTCAGGATAAGGGCCTGAGCGAGGCGTTTCCGGCACTGACGATTCGCTTCTGGCCGGATAAGGCCTCACTGGCGAAGGCGGTGGTTGCCAAAGCCAAAGCGGATCGTAAGCAACGTTTCTTTTTCCACGGGCAGTTCAATACCGGCCTGTGGCTGGCGCTTCTCAGCGGAGGGATTAAACCCTCCCAGTGCAGCTGGCATATCTGGGGAGCCGATCTTTATGAAGTCTCCCGCGGCTGGAAATTCCGTCTTTTTTATCCCCTGCGCCGCATGGCTCAGGGGCGCGTAGGCTGCGTTTTTGCTACCCGCGGCGATCTCAACTATTTTGCTAAACAGCACCCGAACGTGCGCGGCGAGTTGCTCTATTTCCCCACCCGCATGGATCCGGCGCTGAATGCCATGGCGAATGACGCGGTGCGAGAAGGCAAGCTGACGATTCTGGTGGGGAATTCCGGCGATCGCAGTAACGAACATGTCGCGGCGCTCAGGGCGGTGCATCAGCAGTTTGGCGACACGGTGAACGTGGTGGTGCCGATGGGCTATCCCGCCAACAACAGCGCCTATATCGACGAGGTTCGTCAGCAGGGGCTGGCGCTGTTTAGCGCTGAAAATCTGCACATCCTCAGCGATAAGCTGGAATTTGATGAATATCTTGCGCTGCTGAGAAAATGCGATCTCGGTTATTTCATCTTTGCCCGGCAGCAGGGGATTGGCACGCTGTGCCTGCTGATTCAGGCAGGTGTACCGTGCGTGCTCAACCGCGACAACCCGTTCTGGCAGGACATGGCCGAGCAGCATATTCCGGTGCTGTTTACCTCAGACACGCTGAATGTCGAGGTGGTACGTGAAGCTCAACGTCAGCTCACGCTGGTGGATAAAAACAGCATCGATTTTTTCAGCCCGAATTATCTCACGCCCTGGCACCGCGCGCTGCGTATCGCTGCAGGAGACAAAGCATGAGTCAGTTGCAATTCAGCGGCTTACTGGTTGTCTGGCTTCTGAGCAGCCTGTTTATCGCCACGCTCACCTGGTTTGAATTCCGCCGCGTGCGCTTCAACTTTAACGTCTTCTTCTCGTTACTGTTTCTGCTAACGTTCTTTTTCGGCTTCCCGTTGACCAGCATACTGGTCTTCCGTTTTGACGTGAGCGTCGCGCCGCCGGACATTCTGCTCCAGGCGCTTCTGGCGGCGACCTGCTTCTATGCGGTTTACTACGTCACCTATAAAACGCGTCTGCGTTCAGCGCAGACAGCTGCCCCACGCCGGGCGCTCTTTACCATGAATCGGGTGGAAACCCACCTGACATGGGTGATGCTGATGACTATCGCCCTGGTCAGCGTTGGCATCTTCTTCATGCATAACGGCTTCCTGCTTTTTAAACTCCACTCCTACAGCCAGATTTTTTCGGCAGAAGTCTCGGGCGTGGCGCTTAAGCGTTTCTTCTACTTCTTCATCCCGGCGATGCTGGTGATCTTCTTCCTGCGCCAGGACAGCAAAGCGTGGCTGTTCTTCCTGGTCAGTACCGTCGCATTTGGCATCCTGACCTACATGATTGTGGGCGGTACGCGCGCGAACATCATCATCGCCTTCGCGATCTTCCTGTTTATCGGCATTATCCGCGGCTGGATCTCGCTCTGGATGCTGGTTGCAGCAGGCGTGTTTGGCATTGTGGGGATGTTCTGGCTGGCGCTGAAGCGCTACGGGATGAACGTGGCGGGTGATGAGGCGTTTTACACGTTCCTTTACCTCACGCGCGATACCTTCTCGCCATGGGAAAACCTGGCACTGCTGCTGCAAAATTATGACAGGATTGATTTCCAGGGGCTGGCGCCGATTGTTCGCGACTTCTACGTCTTTATCCCTTCCTGGCTATGGCCGGACCGTCCTGGCGTGGTGCTGAATACGGCGAATTACTTCACCTGGGAAGTGCTGAACAACCATTCCGGTCTGGCAATTTCACCCACGCTGCTCGGTTCCCTGGTGGTGATGGGCGGGGCATGGTTCATTCTCCCCGGAGCGGTTGCCGTAGGGCTGATTATCAAGTGGTTCGACTGGCTTTACCTGCGTGGCAATGAAGAGACCAACCGCTATAAAGCGGCCATTTTGCACAGTTTCTGCTTTGGTGCCATTTTCAATATGATCGTTCTGGCGCGCGAAGGTCTGGACTCGTTCGTTTCGCGCGTGGTGTTCTTCATGGTCGTTTTCGGCATCTGCCTGTTACTGGCCAAACTGTTGTACTGGCTGTTTGACAGCGCCGGGCTTGTGCACAGGCGCGAGCGGCAGGGCAGCACAACGCTGTCGCAAGTCTGAGTAAGGATAGTAATGACTGATAGAATTTCTGCACCGCGCTATGCGCTACGTGGTCTGCAGCTGATTGGCTGGCGCGACATGCAGCACGCGCTGGATTTTCTGTTCGCCGACGGCCAGATGAAATCCGGTACGCTGGTGGCCATCAACGCGGAAAAGATGCTGGCGGTTGAGGATAACGCGGAAGTCAAAAGCCTGATAGACGCGGCCGAATTTAAATACGCGGACGGGATCAGCGTGGTTCGCTCTATCCGTAAAAAGTATCCTGACGCTAATGTTTCCCGCGTGGCGGGTGCCGATCTCTGGGAGCAGCTTATGGCCCGTGCAGGCGCGCAGGGAACGCCCGTGTTCCTGATTGGCGGGAAGCCGGAGATACTGGCCCAGACGGAAGAGAAACTGCGTCGTCAATGGAATGTTAATATTGTCGGCAGCCAGGATGGTTACTTCAAACCGGAAGATCGGCAGGCGCTGTTTGAGCGCGTTCGTGACAGCGGGGCGAAGATTGTCACCGTGGCGATGGGGTCTCCGCGCCAGGAGATCCTGATGCGTGACTGTCGTCTGGTCTGCCCGGATGCCCTCTACATGGGCGTTGGCGGCACATATGACGTCTTTACCGGCCACGTCAAGCGTGCGCCAGCGGTCTGGCAACATCTGGGGCTGGAGTGGCTGTATCGCCTGCTATCGCAACCGACACGCATTAAACGCCAGATCCGTCTGCTTCGCTACCTCGCCTGGCATTACACCGGGAAAATGTAATCAAAATGTAGCGCGATATGCTATTCGCGCTGCAACTCGCCTGCAAAACTGCTGATAATCTGTGCAATGCATTCATTTTTTTTATGCATCGTTTGCCATTTGGCACATTTTAAGAAACCATTCGCTCCGTATTTTAGTCCCCCTAAAAAACAATACCCGGTCTTAAGTCGGGAAACAGCAAACACAATCGAGGATCTATGGCAGAGAAAAAACAGGAGCTACAGCGTGGGCTGGAAGCTCGTCATATTGAACTGATAGCGCTGGGCGGCACTATCGGCGTGGGCCTGTTTATGGGCTCCGCAAGCACGCTCAAGTGGGCAGGCCCTTCCGTATTACTGGCGTACATTATTGCCGGGCTGTTTGTTTTCTTCATCATGCGTTCCATGGGCGAAATGCTCTTCCTGGAGCCGGTAACCGGCTCCTTCGCCGTTTACGCGCACCGGTATATGAGCCCCTTTTTCGGCTACCTGACAGCCTGGTCATACTGGTTCATGTGGATGGCGGTGGGCATCTCCGAGATCACCGCGATAGGGGTCTACGTCCAGTTCTGGTTCCCGGACATGGCCCAGTGGATACCCGCGCTTATTGCCGTGGGGCTGGTGGCGCTGGCAAACCTGGCCGCCGTGCGTCTTTATGGTGAGATCGAGTTCTGGTTCGCGATGATTAAAGTCACCACCATCATCGTGATGATTGTTGTTGGCCTGGGCGTGATTTTCTTCGGCTTTGGCAACGGTGGACACGCTATCGGTTTCGGTAACCTGACCGAAAACGGCGGCTTCTTTGCCGGCGGCTGGAAGGGTTTCCTGACGGCGCTGTGTATCGTTGTGGCTTCGTATCAGGGCGTAGAGCTGATCGGTATTACTGCCGGTGAAGCGAAAAATCCTCAGGTCACGCTGCGTAGCGCGGTGGGCAAAGTGCTGTGGCGCATCCTGATTTTCTATGTGGGCGCGATCTTCGTTATCGTAACCATCTTCCCGTGGAACGAAATTGGCACGACGGGCAGCCCGTTTGTTTTAACCTTTGCCAAAATTGGCATCACGGCGGCGGCGGGCATCATCAACTTTGTGGTCCTGACGGCCGCGCTGTCAGGGTGTAACAGCGGGATGTACAGCTGTGGGCGTATGCTCTATGCGCTCTCGAAGAATAACCAGCTGCCTGCGGCGATGAGCAAAGTGTCACGTGCTGGCGTGCCGGTGGCGGGCGTGGCGGTTTCGATTGCGATCCTGCTGATTGGTTCTTGCCTGAATTACATCATTCCCAATCCGCAGCGGGTGTTTGTTTACGTCTACAGCGCCAGCGTCCTGCCGGGCATGGTGCCGTGGTTTGTTATCCTCATCAGCCAGCTGCGTTTCCGTCATGCGCATAAAAAGGCGATTGAAAGCCATCCGTTCCGTTCAATTCTGTTCCCGTATGCGAACTATTTAACGATGGCGTTCCTGATTTGCGTATTAATCGGAATGTACTTTAATGAAGATACCCGCATGTCGCTGTTTGTCGGGATGATCTTCCTGGCCGCTGTAACGGCTGCCTATAAGCTTTTTGGTCTCGGTCGCCGTGCCACCACGCAGAAAGTGGAGGAATAAGCGGCAAAATGTGCAAACGATAACCAAACGCGCATTTTTTTCAAAAAAGCACTAGACAGCGGGGACGGAGGTACGTAATATCCAGCCCCGCAACGGCGCTAAGCGCCCGTAGCTCAGCTGGATAGAGCGCTGCCCTCCGGAGGCAGAGGTCTCAGGTTCGAATCCTGTCGGGCGCGCCATTTTAGTCCCGGCGCTAGAGCTGCGGTGGTCTGAGAAGTAGTCAGTACCGCGTGAAAGAATACAGTGGTGGCTATAGCTCAGTTGGTAGAGCCCTGGATTGTGATTCCAGTTGTCGTGGGTTCGAATCCCATTAGCCACCCCATTATTGAAAGAGTTGTGAATTGCGAAGGTGGCGGAATTGGTAGACGCGCTAGCTTCAGGTGTTAGTGTCCTTAGGATGTGGGGGTTCGAGTCCCCCCCCTCGCACCACGACTTTTTAAATGAATTGAACTAAAAATTCAAAAAGCAGTACATCGGCGAGTAGCGCAGCTTGGTAGCGCAACTGGTTTGGGACCAGTGGGTCGGAGGTTCGAATCCTCTCTCGCCGACCAATTTTGAACCCCGCTTCGGCGGGGTTTTTTGTTTTCTGCCACTTTTCACCCCTGTAGTGATTCCCCGACAGCGTCCTGTTTCATTGTCGCGATTCAGCGACATATAATTCATTGAAAATAAACATATTTACTATCCATAGGTTTTGCTGTCTCCTCCTGGCGACATATTTCTGCGTTGACCGATATGTTGTAGCGATTAAGACGGCGCTTAACAGCATAATTTCCTTTTATCTTAAAATGTTGCGTCATGTAAAAGTTCTGCGTGTCATGTTGGCACGTTACGTGCAATAATATGCGTGTAGATGCTCATTCCATCTCTTATGTTCGCCTTCGTGCCTCATAAACTCCGGAATGACGCAGAGCCATTTACGGTGCTTATCGTCCACTGACAGATGTCGCTTCGGCCTCATCAGACACCATGGACATAACGTTGAGTGAAGCACCAAATATGTTGTCTTACAGACCTGTTTTAACGCCTGCTTTTATAGCAGGCGTTTTTTTATGCCTTATTCCCGATACCGGCGCACAATCAGGGCAACCATCACCAGGGCCGCTGACGAGACAGCATAGAGTGCGGCTACTGAGCCAAACCCGGCAGCCACTGCCGCTGCGATGCCGGTGAAGAGAGAGGCGCTGAGCGTTTGCAAGCGCCAGGCTTTACCACTGGCCGAAGCGGTTTGCGTAATATGAAAACTACTGAGAACGCCAAACGTCCCGGCCGCGAACAGAACATTCGAAGCCAGATGCGCGATAAAGATCATCCCCAGCGCACATGCCATCCACCCGGACAACAACGGCAGCATTCCATAAGCGGCCAGAAAGATGCCGAGACAAACGATGATGCGTGGCGTGCGAGCGGCAAAGCGCGTCAGGCTCTCTTTTTTTAGCAACATGGGACCGCAAAGCTGTCCCAGGCTCCTGGCGAAAAGCAGCGGCAGAGCAAGGCCCGCCGCATCCTGAGGATGGAGTTGCTGTGCCAGTGCCGGAAGCAGTGCCACGGCCGGCGAGCCGACGGCCGCCAGCGCTGGCAGGATGAGCAGACTGCGTTTCTGCCGAACGGTCAACGTCAGCCAGCGTAATGCCGCAGGGGCTTCCTCTTCCTCGAGGGACGGGAGTGATGGCGCAGAAAACCGGCGTCCAGCCAGCCATAGCATGAGCAGTGACCCGAGAAAGCTGGCGGCATCAATGGCCAGCAGGGTAAATACGGATATCTTCTGAAACAGCATCACGCCCAGGCCGGTCCCCAGCAAAACCTGAGAAGCAAAAATCACATTTTCCAGACAGGTCGCAGCAGGCAGCTCCGCTTCGCTGAGACCGCGCTTGAAGAGCAACGTCAGCGCGGGCCAGCTCATCCCGCTGAGCAGCGCTTCGGTGGATTGCACGGCGAGTAACGCGGTAACGCTGTGATAACCCACACCAAGGAGGGGAAAGAGCAGGGCGAGCAATCCCAGTGCCTCGGTCAGTATCAGCAGGGCGATCGGAGAACATCGGGAGCACAGCTTTTCGCCGATCGTACTTCCGATAAACCCCGGCACCGTAGCGAAAAGAAAAGCGAGGGTGAGCAGTGCGGGCGGGGCTGACCATGCTAACAGCAAGCCGAAGACCACGACCTGGGTTAAGCCATTCCCCAGCGAAGAAAAGATAAAAGCACAAGCAAGGAGGCGCAGCCAGCGGTGGCAGCGCAGCGCTTCAATCAGCGCATACAGAAGCGAGTTCATGACGATTTCCTTTCAAAAACGATTTAATCCACGCTGCAGAATGTGCGCGTGTGTGAGAAAAAGTTAATGAAAAGAGATCGTTACATTGGCGGGCTCGTTTGCGGATGCAGGTGTAAAGAATGTAGCAGCAGAAAGGCGATAAAAAAAGGAGGCCGTTTGGCCTCCTTTTTGATTATTGCTGGGTACCGTTGTTTTGCAGGGTCAGCAACAGCCCGTCACGGCGCATGGCGGCGGCCTCTTCCGGCTTATGCTGCTTGTCCAGCGTATCGGCAAGCCAGGCGTAGTCGAAGGCGTCCGGACGCTGCTTCAGCGCTGCACGGAAGGCGAGGCTCGCCTCCTGCCATTCGCCGTGCTTCATCAACGACTGGCCGAGCGTGCTCCACAGCAGCGGTCGATCGCCGACGGTTTTAATCTGCTGACGCAGCACTTTTTCGATTTGCTCAGGATTGTTGGTTTTCAGGCGCGGGATCACCATCACCAGACGATCGTCGTACTGACGCTTCAGACCGTCGAGGAGGATCGCCTGAGCCGTGTCGTGATCGTCACATTCGATGAGATGTTCCGCCATCGCCACCTGCAGAGGAACCTGCTGACGCGTTTTACGGCTCTGATTCTTCCACCACGTTTTCAGACCGTCGCTGCCCAGGTCTGCGCGCGCCTGATCCATCAGGCCAATCCACGCCAGACGCTGAAGCTCATCACGATGTTCATCGTCGCCCACCTCGGCCTTCGCCATCGACGGAATGATGTCCAGCAGTGAGCCCCAGGCGCCGGTACGAATATAGGCCTGCTCGGCAAGGCGCAGCACTTCCGGATGACGCGGCGCAACTTCCAGCAGACGGTCGATGCCGTGGCGAGCCGCGTGATTCTCATTGCGTGCCAGCTGCAGACGAACGCGCGTGATTTCCACCGGAATCGGGTCGCCGTGAGCCAGCTCAGCCGCTCGCTCCAGATGCTGATTAGCGCGGGCTTCATCACCGCGCTGCTGCGCCGCTTCGGCCGCCAGCAGATAGTTCACCACCGGCTGTTCGGCATGGTCGGCGTTTTTCGACATCAGCTTTTCAACCTGCTGATAGTCACCCTCTGCGAGCTTAAGCAGCGCCTGCTCGGTCTGTTTACGGGCGCGACGGCGCTTACGGCCAACGAACCAGCCGCGGGTATGGGCACCGGTACGGAAAATACGGCGCAGGATCCACTCGATCGCAAACAGCACCACCACGCCAAGGATCAGAATGATCGTCAGACCCGTTACGCTGGTTTCAATGTTGTAGTTATCGGTCTGGATCAGGACATAACCCTGATGACCCGCAAGCATAGGCCCCAGGACGATCCCGGCGATCAGCAGGATAAAGAGTAAGAGGACTTTTAGCATCGTTACTCTCCCTGCGGTGCGCTTTCAGGCGCAGGAGCCGGAGCAGGTGCCGCTCCGCCCGTTTGCTCAGCCGGCACGCCCGGCTGCGCCAGCAGGTTACGCACGCGCGTCTGCATCAGTTTCTCCAGAATCGGCTGGCTGGTCAGCTTGTCCGGCACGTTCATGGTGATGTTCTGCTGGCTCAGCTTATCAATGTCTTCGAGGAAGGCGGTGGTCGTCGCATCATCGGTGTTGTAGTAAGCGCGTACCCACGTTGAGACGTTATCCAGCGCCTGTTTATAGGTCTCTTCCTGATGACGCGGCACGGCCTGGGCCGCCACCAGCAGGCGGGAACGAATGTTCTCGCGCAGATAGATGTCCTGGTTCGGCGCGAGCAGCGGTACGGCAGTTTCGTCGCGACGGCGGATAGTGATAAAGCTGTCCATAAAGTTCTGCCAGCTTTTCTGCAGGTTTATGCGCCATTCGCTCAGGGAGCTGGAAAGTTCGGTACCGTCGGAATCCATCGGGGAGTCGTCGTCGTTGTTATCCGCCAGCTGCAGGTTATCAATTTGATTCGAAAGCTGGTTCACCTTGAGGATAATGCCGTCGTAATCCACCTGCGAAACGGCGGAGAGGCTGGCGATGTCTTCGGTAATCGCGCGACGAGCTGCGATGAGGCTTGGATCGTTCATGTCTGCCAGGCTCGCATCGGCGCTTTTCAGCAGCGCGGCGGCAGTGGTGACGTCCTGATCGCTCCAGAGCTTACGTCCGGCGAGCTTCACCAGGAAGTCAGCCTGCGAGAGCAGCCAGGTTTTGGCATCGGTGCCGGAAATCGTGGCGACTTTCTGCTGTACTTCACCCAGCTGTTTGGTCAGCTCTTCCTGTTTGCTGTTCGCTTCGGCAAGCGCGGCGGTCTGCTGCTTAATCACGGCTTCCAGCTCGGTTTTCTGCGTCTCCTGCTCTTTTTGCAGGGCAGTGAGCTGATTCACCAGCGCATCGCTGGTGGACGTCTGGTTAGCGCTCTGTTGCTTCACCAGCCCGTACAGGCCAACCCCCGCTGCCAGCGCAATGGCGATGGCAATCGCGCTCAGCGTGAGGCTTGTTTTGTTGCTGCCGTTTTTCTTCTCAGCGGTTTTCTCAGTCGTCTCTGGCTGTGGCGTCGTCTCCACAGTCTCCCTGGTCTCTTCAACCACGGCGGAGGATTTGTCGTGTTCCGTCATTATGGCTTCCCATTTGAGAGTTATTGTAATGCGCGCAGCAGCGCATCGTTGTCGGCGTTATCAGCGATCCGAATATCCTGCCAGCCCAGTTCCCGGGCCTGGTTCGCCAGACGCTCACTGACGACCAGAAGCCGACAGCGGAGTAACCAGTTTTCGCGATACCAAAGCGGTATCAGCGCCCAAAGCTGTTGTAACATTTCACCGCTGGTGACCACCAGTGTATTGATGCCTCGCGCGTGCCAGCGCATCGCCTCTTCCGCGCCATCGTAGTGTTTTGCACAGCGCTGATAGCACTCAACGAACGTCACGTTCGCACCACGTTCACGCAGCGTTTCGCCCAGCAGCTCGCGCCCCCCATTGCCGCGCAAAATGAGCGCACGCTTTCCGGCAACAGTTTGTAATTCAGGTAATTGTAGCAAGACTTCAGTGATTTCCCGATCTAACGGGTAACGAACGTCCGCGCCGCTTACGGTATGCAGCGCCAGTGCCGTTGTGCGGCCAATCGCGAAATAGCCGGGGGCGGTTGGCCAGGCCATGTCCTGCTGCTGCAGCTGTGCGTGGGCAAATTCCACGGCATGCTGCGACAGCGCAAACAGCAGGTCACCGTCCTGAAGGGTATTCATCTGGTCGGCGAGCGCAGAGAGCTCGCGACCGGGGGAGAATTCAATGAGCGGAAAACTCCAGGCCACCTGCCCCAGTGTGCGCAGACGGCTCACTAACTGCTCTCCTGCGGGAGAAGGGCGGGTGACGAGAATACTCATGCAGGGGGCTCTCCATTATATACGTCAGCCAGGATCTCGCGGGCGCCGTTATCCAGTAACTCTTCCGCCAGCGACACGCCAAGCTGCTCGGCATCTTGCGCGTTACCGCGACGTTCGCCGCGCACCATCTGCGAACCGTCCGGGGCGCCTACCAGCGCGCGCAGCCACAGTTCGCCATTCGTCAATTCAGCATAGCTGCCAATTGGCACCTGGCACCCGCCTTCGAGGCGGGTATTCATCGCCCGCTCCGCTTTTACGCGCGTAGCGGTTTCGTCATGATTCAGTGGGGCAAGCAGCTCGCGGGTACGCACATCGTCCAGACGGCACTCGATGCCGACGGCACCCTGGCCAACAGCGGGCAGTGAGAGCTCTGGCGGCAGCGCTACGCGAATACGTTCTTCCAGCCCCAGACGCTTCAGGCCGGCAACGGCGAGGATAATGGCATCGTAATCGCCGTTATCCAGCTTGCCCAGACGCGTGCCGACGTTACCGCGCAGCGAGCGGATGATCAGGTCAGGACGACGCTCCGCCAGCTGACACTGACGGCGTAAACTCGACGTACCAACCACGCTACCCGCTGGCAGCGCGTCGAGCGAGTCATAGCGGTTAGAGACAAACGCATCGCGCGGGTCTTCGCGCTCGCAGATGGTCACTAGCCCCAGCCCTTCCGGGAACTCGACGGGCACATCTTTCATCGAATGTACGGCGATATCGGCGCGGTTCTCAAGCAATGCCAGTTCCAGTTCTTTGACAAACAGGCCCTTGCCGCCCACTTTCGCCAGCGGCGTATCGAGGATCACGTCACCGCGCGTGACCATCGGCACCAGCTCGACGCGCAATCCACTGTGGCAGGCTTCCAGGCGCTGCTTCACATAATGTGCCTGCCAGAGCGCGAGAGGGCTTTGGCGTGTGGCAATTCTCAAAACATTGTCTAACATGCTTGTTACCGTCATTATCAATCGCTAACCATCCTAACATTGTTGACTCTGGGATGGCAGTTTTACGGTTGATGAAGAGTGAGAGGGACAAGGCGGCGTATTCGTCAGCCATAGCCGTATTCAGGAATTTACACGTACAGAACGGTGCTACACTTGTATGTAGCGCATCTTTCTTTACGGTCAATCGGCAAGGTGTTAAATTGATCACGTTTTAGACCATTTTTTCGTCGGTACCACCAAAAATGATAAGGGCGAAAAAGGGTAACGGTTATCTTTTTGAAATACTGCGGGTCCGCTGTTACTCGTGTTTTGAATAGCTGCGACACCCGGAAACATCAGGCGATACGTCTTGTACCTCTATATTGAGACTCTGAAACAGAGACTGGATGCCATAAATCAACTGCGTGTGGATCGCGCGCTTGCTGCTATGGGCCCTGCTTTCCAGCAGGTATACAGTCTGCTGCCGACATTATTGCACTATCACCACCCGCTGATGCCTGGCTACCTTGATGGTAACGTTCCCCAGGGCATTTGCCTTTTCACGCCTGATGAAACCCAACAGCATTATTTGAACGAGCTGGAACTCTACCGGGGCATGCCGCCACAGGAGTCCCCGAAAGGTGAGCTGCCGATTACCGGCGTTTACTCTATGGGGAGCACCTCATCGGTAGGGCAAAGCTGTTCTTCTGACCTGGACATCTGGGTCTGTCATCAGTCCTGGCTCGACAACGAAGAGCGTCAGCTGCTGCAGCGTAAATGCAGCCTGCTGGAGAGCTGGGCGGCATCGCTCGGCGTGGAAGTGAGCTTCTTCCTGATTGATGAAAACCGTTTCCGCCATAACGAAAGCGGCAGTCTGGGTGGTGAGGACTGCGGCTCGACCCAGCACATCTTATTGCTGGATGAATTCTACCGTACTGCCGTTCGCCTGGCCGGGAAACGTATTCTGTGGAATATGGTCCCGTGCGAAGAAGAAGAGCATTACGACGATTACGTCATGTCGCTTTATGCGCAGGGCGTACTGACGCCAAACGAATGGCTGGACCTCGGCGGTCTCAGCTCACTGTCTGCGGAAGAGTATTTCGGCGCAAGCCTCTGGCAGCTCTATAAGAGTATCGACTCACCGTACAAAGCTGTGCTGAAAACGCTGCTGCTGGAAGCCTACTCCTGGGAATACCCGACGCCGCGCCTGCTGGCGAAAGACATCAAGCAGCGCCTGCACGACGGGGAGATCGTCTCCTTCGGGCTGGACGCCTACTGCATGATGCTGGAGCGCGTAACCGAATACCTGAAAGCCATTGATGACACCACGCGTCTGGACCTGGTACGTCGATGTTTCTATCTCAAAGTCTGTGAGAAGTTGAGCCGCGAACGCGCCTGCGTGGGCTGGCGTCGTGAAGTGGTCAGCCAGTTAGTAAAAGAGTGGGGATGGGACGACGCGCGTCTGTCCATGCTCGACAACCGGGCCAACTGGAAAATCGATCAGGTGCGTGAAGCGCACAACGAACTGCTCGATGCGATGATGCAAAGCTACCGTAATCTGATCCGCTTTGCGCGCCGCAACAACCTCAGCGTTTCCGCCAGTCCGCAGGATATCGGGGTATTGACCCGTAAGCTGTACGCCGCGTTTGAAGCGCTGCCGGGTAAAGTCACGCTGGTTAACCCGCAGATTTCGCCTGACCTGTCAGAACCGAACCTGACCTTTATCTACGTGCCGCCGGGCCGCGCGAACCGCACCGGGTGGTATCTGTACAACCGTGCGCCAAGCATGGATTCCATCATCAGCCATCAGCCGCTGGAATATAACCGCTATCTGAACAAGCTGGTGGCCTGGGCCTGGTTTAACGGCCTGCTGACCTCGCGCACGCGCCTGTTTATCAAAGGCAACGAGGTGGTCGATCTCGCTAAGCTGCAGGAGATGGTCGCAGATGTGTCGCACCACTTCCCGCTGCGTCTGCCTGCGCCGACGCCAAAAGCGCTCTACAGCCCGTGCGAGATTCGCCATCTGGCGATCATCGTCAACCTGGAATATGACCCGACGGCGGCCTTCCGCAATCAGGTGGTCCATTTTGACTTCCGCAAGCTGGACGTCTTTAGCTTTGGCGAGCAGCAAAACTGCCTGGTGGGCAGCGTGGACCTGCTGTACCGCAACTCGTGGAACGAAGTGCGTACCCTGCACTTCAACGGCGAGCAGGCGATGATCGAAGCGCTGAAAACCATTCTCGGCAAGATGCACCAGGATGCCGCGCCGCCGGACAGCGTGGAAGTGTTCTGCTACAGCCAGCACCTGCGTGGATTGATTCGTACCCGCGTGCAGCAGCTGGTCTCGGAGTGTATCGAGCTGCGTCTCTCCAGTACCCGTCAGGAAACCGGGCGCTTTAAAGCGCTGCGCGTCTCCGGCCAGACCTGGGGCCTGTTCTTTGAACGTCTCAACGTATCGGTACAGAAGCTGGAAAACGCCATTGAATTCTACGGCGCGATTTCGCATAACAAGCTGCATGGCCTGTCGGTGCAGGTGGAAACCAACCACGTTAAGCTCCCGCAGGTGGTGGACGGCTTTGCCAGTGAAGGGATTATTCAGTTCTTCTTTGAAGAGTCGGGCGACGATGCCGGGTTCAACATCTACATTCTGGATGAGACCAACCGCGCCGAGGTGTATCACCACTGTGAAGGCAGTAAAGAGGAGCTGGTGCGCGACGTCAGCCGCTTCTACTCCTCTTCGCATGACCGCTTTACCTACGGCTCAAGCTTTATCAACTTTAACCTGCCGCAGTTCTACCAGATTGTGAACGTCGATGGCCGTGCGCAGGTGATCCCGTTCCGCACTCAGGCCGTCACGCCTGCCGCGCCTGCCAATCAGGACACCGCGCCGCTGTTGCAGCAGTATTTCTCCTGAGCCTTTTCGCCGGGTGGCTAATGCTTACCCGGCCTACGGTTCGAGCCGTTGTAGGCCCGGTTAGGCGCAGCCGCCACCGGGCAACAAAACTACCTGAAACGCACCGCCTCACCCGCCTGCGCGGTCGCGGCCTGTTCCAGCAGATCCCAGAACGGTACGCCGCTACGGTCGCACACCCACTCATCACCCTTCAGATCGAAGTGATAGCCGCCCTGTTTGGCCGCCAGCCACACCTGGTGAAGCGGCTCCTGACGGTTAATAATAATTTTGCTGCCATTTTCGAAGCTCAGGGTCAGAATACCGCCGTTGATTTCACAATCGATATCGCTGTCGCCGTCCCAGTCGTCAAGACGCTCTTCGATGGTCATCCACAGGTTGTCGGCAAGGCGATGGAATTCACTGTCGTTCATGGTTTTGTTCCTGTTTTTCGTGATGCCGGCAGTATAACCCTAAATAATTCCCGTTGCAGGAAAGCGGCAAACTCTTGCTTTTGTGTCTTCTCCTGCGATGATAGAAACAGATTTGAACTTACGGGCAACTTTATAATGAAAAACGCTTTCCGAACGCTTGCCGTTCTCATCACGCTGTTTAGCCTGACTGGCTGCGGACTGAAGGGACCACTGTACTTTCCGCCTGCGGATAAAACCGCACCACCGCCGACGAAACCGGTTAACAGCGGCATTGAGTCTTCCACGCCAGATACTAACGACCGTGGCGACAACGGCGGCCCGACTCAGGTTAATCTCTGACGACAACGTTCTGTACCCGCGCAATGGAGCAAATGATGCAGTTCTCTAAAATGCATGGCCTTGGCAACGATTTTATGGTCGTCGACGCGGTAACGCAGAATGTGTTTTTCTCACCGGAACTGATCCGTCGTCTGGCGGATCGGCATCTGGGCGTGGGGTTCGATCAGCTGCTGGTGGTTGAGCCGCCGTACGATCCCGACCTCGATTTCCACTACCGTATTTTTAACGCGGACGGCAGCGAAGTGAACCAGTGCGGCAACGGCGCGCGCTGTTTCGCCCGCTTTGTCCGCCTGAAAGGGCTGACTAACAAGCGTGATATTCGCGTCAGTACAGCCAATGGTCGCATGGTGCTCAGCGTCACCGATGATGAGCTGGTGCGCGTGAACATGGGCGAGCCTAACTTCGAGCCTTCCGTCGTGCCGTTTCGCGCAAACAAAGCGGAAAAGACCTATATTATGCGGGCGGCCGAGCAGACAGTGTTGTGCGGCGTCGTCTCTATGGGTAACCCACACTGCGTGATTCAGGTTGATGATGTGGAAACTGCCGCGGTCGAAACGCTCGGCCCGGTGCTGGAAAGCCACGAACGTTTCCCGGAGCGCGCGAACATCGGTTTTATGCAGGTGGTGAAGCGCGAGCACATTCGTCTGCGGGTTTACGAGCGCGGTGCGGGCGAGACGCAGGCCTGCGGAAGCGGAGCCTGTGCGGCAGTGGCCGTGGGCATCTCCCAGGGGTTACTGGCTGAAGAGGTTCGCGTGGAATTACCGGGCGGTCGGCTTGATATCGCCTGGAAAGGACCGGGTCATCCACTGTATATGACTGGCCCGGCGGCACATGTCTATGACGGGTTTATCCATCTATGAAACAACCAGGGGAAGAACTGCAGGAAACAGTGACGGAACTGGACGACAGAGCTGTTGTTGATTATCTGCTGCGCAATCCTGAGTTTTTTATTCGCAATGCACGCGTCGTCGAAGAGATGCGCGTGCCGCATCCGGTTCGCGGAACCGTGTCGCTGGTGGAATGGCACATGGCGCGCGCGCGCAACCACATCAGCCAGCTTGAAGAGAACATGACGCTGCTGATGGAGCAGGCCAGCACCAATGAAAGCCTGTTCTATCGTCTGCTGCATCTGCAGGCGCGTCTGGCGTCGGCGCACAGTCTTGACGAGTTCCTCAGCCGCTTCCACCGCTGGGCCCGCGAGCTGGGGCTGGCGGGTGCAACGATTCGTCTTTTTCCTGACCGCTGGCGCATCGGCGCACCGTCGGGATTTACCCATCTGGCACTGAGCCGTCAGGCGTTTGAACCGCTGCGCATTCAGCGTCTGGGCCATGAGCACCACTATCTGGGGCCGCTTAACGGACCTGAGCTGCTGGTGGTGTTACCGGAGGCCAAAGCGATTGGCTCGGTGGCGATGTCGCTGATGGGGCGCGATGGCGATCTGGGCGTCATCTTATTTACCAGCCGCGACGCGCATCACTATGAGCAGGGGCAAGCCACGCACCTGCTGCAGGAGATCGCCCTGATGCTGCCCGAGCTGCTGGAGCGCTGGATTGAGCGCGTATGACGGACGGACTGCTCGCCACTGACGTCTCGCGCTTTCTGCGCTATCTCGGCGTGGAACGTCAGCTTAGCCCCATTACGCTGCTTAACTATCAGCGTCAGCTTGATGCCATCATGCAGATCGCCGACGAGATCGGCCTGAAAAGCTGGCAACAATGTGATGCTGCGACGGTACGCGCGTTCGTCGTGCGTAGCCGCAAAAAAAATCTCAGCCCGGCAAGCCTGGCGCTCAGGCTCTCTGCGCTGCGCAGCTTCTTCGACTGGCTGGTCAGCCAGGGCGGCATAAAAGCCAACCCGGCAAAAGGGATCGCCACGCCGAAAGCGCCGCGCCATCTGCCTAAAAATATTGACGTTGACGACGTAAACCGTCTGCTGGATATCGATCTGAACGATCCGCTGGCCGTCCGCGATCGCGCGATGCTGGAGGTGATGTACGGTGCCGGGCTGCGTCTGTCTGAACTCGTCAACCTCGACCTGAAGCATCTCGATCTGGAATCGGGCGAAGTGTGGGTAATGGGTAAGGGCAGCAAAGAGCGCCGCCTGCCGATTGGCCGCAATGCGGTCTCCTGGATTGAGCACTGGCTTGACCTGCGCGGGCTGTTTGGCACCGACGAAGATGCGCTGTTCCTGTCGAAACTCGGCAAGCGGATCTCGGCGCGTAACGTGCAGAAGCGCTTTGCGGAGTGGGGCATTAAGCAGGGGCTAAACAGCCACGTGCATCCGCACAAGCTGCGCCACTCCTTTGCAACACACATGCTTGAGTCGAGCGGCGATCTGCGCGGCGTGCAGGAACTGCTTGGCCACGCAAATCTGTCGACCACTCAAATTTATACCCACTTAGACTTCCAACACCTCGCCTCGGTGTATGACGCGGCGCATCCACGCGCCAAACGGGGGAAATAATGCGTTTTTACCGCCCACTCGGTCAGATCTCAGCCCTGACGTTTGACCTTGATGACACTCTTTATGACAACCGCGAGGTGATCCTGCGTACCGAGCAGGAGTCGCTGGCGTTTGTGCAGAACTATCATCCCGCGCTGAAGACGATGCAGAACAAGGACTTCCAGAAGCTGCGTCAGTCCCTGCGGGAGACCGAGCCGGACATTTACCACGACGTGACCGAATGGCGTCGTCGCGCGGTTGAGCAGGCGATGCTGAATGTAGGCCTGAGTGCGCAGGATGCCGCGATTGGGGCGGAAGCGGCCATGGAAAACTTCGCCAAATGGCGCAGCCGTATCGACGTGCCGCAGGAAACCCACGACACGCTGGCGACGCTTGCCGAAAAGTGGCCGCTGGTGGCCATCACCAACGGCAATGCCCAGCCGGAGCTGTTCGGCCTCAGCGATTACTTTGAATTCGTGCTGCGTGCGGGTCCTCACGGGCGCGCGAAGCCGTTCAGCGACATGTACCATCTGGCGGCGGATAAGCTTAACCTGCCGCTGGGTAAGATCCTGCACGTGGGGGATGACCTGACCACAGACGTGGCGGGCGCCATCCGCTGCGGCATGCAGGCCTGCTGGATCAAGCCGGAAAATGCTGACCTGATGATCGCCTCCGATAGCCGTCTTCTGCCGCACGTGGAAATTTCGCGGTTGGCATCCCTCACGACGCTGATATAATCACCAGTAATATTGTATAAATTACCAGGGTTTTGCTGTTGTAGGCCCGGTAAGCGAAGCGCCACCGGGCGTTTTGCTCTGTTCCTGAATACTATGTGACGGTGCCAATGGACGTTTCTTACCTGCTCGACAGCCTTAATGACAAACAGCGTGACGCGGTTGCCGCCTCGCGCACCAACCTGCTGGTGCTGGCTGGAGCGGGCAGTGGTAAGACGCGCGTGCTGGTTCACCGTATCGCCTGGCTGCAGAGCGTGGAAAACTGCTCGCCGTACTCCATCATGGCGGTCACGTTCACCAACAAGGCGGCGGCGGAGATGCGCCACCGCATCGCCCAGCTGATGGGCACCAGCCAGGGCGGGATGTGGGTCGGCACCTTCCACGGTCTGGCGCACCGCCTGCTGCGTGCGCACCACATGGACGCCAACCTGCCGCAGGATTTCCAGATCCTCGACAGCGAAGATCAGCTCCGTTTGCTGAAGCGCCTGATCAAGGCGATGAACCTCGACGAGAAGCAGTGGCCGCCGCGTCAGGCGATGTGGTACATCAACGGTCAGAAAGACGAGGGGCTGCGCCCGCACCACATTCAGAGCTTCGGCAACCCGATCGAGCAGACCTGGCAGAACGTCTACAAGGCCTATCAGGAAGCGTGCGATCGCGCCGGCCTGGTGGATTTCGCCGAGCTGCTGCTGCGCGCTCACGAGCTGTGGCTCAACAAGCCGCACATCCTGCAGCACTACCGCGAACGCTTCACCAACATTCTGGTGGACGAATTCCAGGATACCAACAACATCCAGTACGCATGGATCCGCCTGCTGGCCGGCGATACCGGCAAGGTGATGATCGTGGGCGATGACGATCAGTCGATCTACGGCTGGCGCGGGGCGCAGGTGGAGAACATTCAGCGCTTCCTCAACGATTTCCCCGGCGCGCAAACCATCCGTCTGGAGCAGAACTACCGCTCTACCAGCAATATCCTGAGCGCGGCTAACGCCCTGATTGAGAACAACAACGGGCGTCTGGGTAAAAAGCTGTGGACCGACGGCGTCGACGGCGAACCGATTTCGATTTACTGCGCCTTCAACGAGCTCGACGAAGCGCGCTTCGTGGTCAACCGCATCAAAACCTGGCAGGACAACGGCGGCGCGCTGGAGCAGTGCGCCATTCTCTATCGCAGCAACGCCCAGTCGCGCGTGCTGGAAGAGGCGCTGCTGCAGGTGGGGATGCCGTACCGCATTTACGGCGGTATGCGCTTCTTCGAACGTCAGGAAATCAAAGATGCGCTCTCGTATCTGCGTCTGATTGCCAACCGTAACGACGACGCGGCGTTTGAACGCGTGGTTAACACGCCGACCCGCGGGATTGGCGACCGCACGCTGGACGTGGTGCGTCAGGCCTCGCGCGACCGTCAGCTGACGCTGTGGCAGGCGTGCCGCGAGCTGCTGCAGGAAAAAGCGCTTGCCGGACGCGCGGCCAGCGCCCTGCAGCGCTTCCTTGAACTGATTGACGCCCTGGCGCAGGAAACCGCCGACATGCCGCTGCACGTGCAGACCGACCGGGTGATTAAAGACTCCGGCCTGCGCACCATGTACGAGCAGGAAAAAGGCGAGAAGGGCCAGACCCGTATTGAGAACTTAGAGGAACTGGTCACGGCAACGCGCCAGTTCAGCTACAACGAAGAAGACGAGGACCTGATGCCGCTGCAGGCATTCCTCTCCCACGCCGCGCTGGAAGCGGGTGAAGGGCAGGCGGACACCTGGCAGGATGCGGTTCAGCTTATGACCCTGCACTCCGCCAAAGGTCTGGAGTTCCCGCAGGTGTTTATCGTCGGGATGGAAGAGGGGATGTTCCCGAGCCAGATGTCGCTGGATGAAGGCGGACGTCTGGAAGAGGAGCGTCGTCTAGCCTACGTGGGCGTGACGCGAGCGATGCAGAAGCTGACGCTGACCTACGCTGAAACCCGACGTCTCTATGGTAAAGAGGTCTACCACCGTCCGTCGCGCTTTATCGGTGAACTGCCGGAAGAGTGTGTCGAAGAGGTACGTCTGCGGGCGAGCATCAGCCGTCCGGTCAGCCATCAGCGCATGGGCTCGCCGATGGCGGAAACCGACACCGGCTACAAGCTGGGCCAGCGCGTGCGCCATTCGAAGTTTGGCGAAGGCACCATTGTGAATCTGGAAGGCAGCGGCGAGCACAGCCGCCTGCAGGTGGCGTTCCAGGGGCAGGGGATCAAATGGCTGGTGGCCGCCTACGCGAAGCTGGAAACAGTCTAACTTTCAGAAAAATATCATTATTTTGTAATAATCTGCTAGCCTTATACGTTGAAGGTCAATTAATGCCCTTCAGCGTTTCGTTGCGTGTTGACGCCACAGTTATAGCTGGCGTAACATGCGCGCACGATTACGCTAAGAGGACATTCGCCTTGGACACACCCAGTAGATACTGGCTCAATTCCCTGTCATCCAGGAACAACTCCTAAGGCTATCTCCTCTTGCTGATGGCCTTAGTGGTTGTCAGCGACTGCATTATTCCCGTCGCGCTGAGTCAGGCTGTTTAATGGTCTGAAACCCAATTTGTTTCTGTGTGCCCACCGAACTGTCCGATATTTTTTGCATTGGGAGTCCCGGTCATGTTGAGCGCATTTCAACTCGAAAATAACCGACTGACTCGGCTTGAAGCCGAAGAGTCACAGCCCCTCATTGATGCCGTATGGGTGGATCTGGTCGAGCCGGACGACGATGAGCGCCTTCGCGTACAATCTGAGCTGGGGCAAAGCCTGGCAACGCGCCCGGAACTGGAAGACATCGAAGCATCCGCCCGTTTTTTTGAAGACGAAGACGGCCTGCACATTCACTCCTTCTTCTTCTTCGAAGATGCCGAAGACCACGCGGGCAACTCCACCGTGGCATTTACCATTCGCGACGGCCGCCTGTTTACCCTGCGCGAGCGTGAGCTACCGGCATTCCGCCTCTACCGCATGCGCGCCCGCAGCCAGGCGATGGTGGACGGCAACGCCTATGAGCTGCTGCTCGATCTGTTCGAGACCAAAATTGAACAGCTGGCGGATGAAATTGAAAACATCTACAGCGATCTGGAAAAGCTGAGCCGCGTGATCATGGAAGGCCATCAGGGCGATGAGTACGACGAAGCGCTTTCGACGCTGGCGGAGCTGGAAGATATCGGCTGGAAGGTGCGCTTGTGTCTGATGGATACCCAGCGCGCGCTGAACTTCCTGGTGCGCAAGGCGCGTCTGCCGGGCGGTCAGCTGGAGCAGGCGCGTGAGATCCTGCGCGATATCGAATCCCTGCTGCCGCACAACGAATCCCTGTTCCAGAAGGTCAACTTCCTGATGCAGGCGGCGATGGGCTTTATCAACATCGAGCAGAACCGCATCATTAAGATCTTCTCGGTGGTGTCCGTGGTGTTCCTGCCGCCGACGCTGGTGGCGTCCAGCTACGGGATGAACTTTGAGTTTATGCCGGAGCTGAAGTGGAGCTTTGGTTACCCGGGGGCGATTATCTTCATGATCCTCGCCGGGCTGGCGCCGTATCTCTACTTTAAGCGTCGTAACTGGCTTTGAGAATCCGCCCGGTGGCGCTACGGTATGAACCGGAAACATGGGTAACACTTTAGACCGGATACATGGGTAACAGTTATAACTGGCATAG
>NZ_JFHW01000014.1:0-26162 GCF_000612205.1 Enterobacter sp. 5-4
AAGATGGTTGTGACGCTGATCCACCCAATCGCGATGGACGACGGTCTGCGTTTCGCAATCCGTGAAGGCGGCCGTACCGTTGGCGCGGGCGTTGTTGCTAAAGTTCTGGGCTAATTAATTATCCCTGAATTAAAAAAGGACGCTTCGGCGTCCTTTTTTGTTTTCTACCGCTCAGGCGTCGTCACAAAATTTCGCATTTTTTGCCTGCTCCCGCCCCGCATTCTGGCGTTTGTGCTATTGTAATCATAACCATTCTCACTTACACTTTGCGCATAATTTGAACGGGAGTTTCTATGTACGTTTGTTTATGTAATGGTGTAAGCGACAAAAAAATACGTCAGGCCGTTCGCCAGTTTCAGCCCCAGTCATTCCAGCAGCTTCGCAAATTTGTTCCGGTGGGAAATCAATGCGGTAAATGTGTACGTGCTGCGCGAGAAATCATGCAGGACGAACTGATGCAGATCCCGGAATACAAAGAGATCGCCTAAGCGCCCATCTTTTTTTTGACATCCCTGTAGCCCGATCTACGCTTCAATGAGTGGAAGCGGAGGGACTTTATAATGAAAGGTGATGTTAAAATCATAAGTTATCTCAATAAATTATTGGGAAATGAGCTTGTCGCAATCAACCAGTACTTTCTTCACGCGAGAATGTTCAAAAACTGGGGACTCAAACGTTTAAACGACGTTGAGTACCATGAATCTATCGATGAGATGAAACACGCTGATAAATACATCGAGCGTATTTTATTCCTTGAAGGCATTCCAAACCTGCAGGATCTCGGCAAGCTGGGCATCGGAGAAGATGTCGAAGAGATGCTGCGTTCCGACCTCATGCTAGAACTTGAAGGTGCCAAAGATCTCCGTGAAGCCATTGCCTATGCTGACAGCGTACATGACTACGTCAGCCGAGATATGATGATTCAGATCTTGGCCGATGAAGAAGGGCATATTGACTGGCTGGAAACAGAGCTGGATCTCATTGCTAAAATCGGCCTGCAAAACTATCTTCAGTCACAGATTAAAGTGGAAGAATAACCAACGTCTTCCACCCTACGCATAAACCCGCTGCTGCCAGAAATGGCCCAAAAGGCAGCGGGTTTTTTATTGCCTTCTTATCAGGGCGGATTACCGAAAAAACAAGAATACAAAGAAGCGCCATCAGCGCCGCGAGCAACGCCAGCGCAGGCAGTACGCACCAGCCATGCCATGCACCAAGCGCCGCCAGGTACTTCACATCGCCATATCCCATCCCTTCACGCCGGCAGATAAACCAATAGCCCCAGTAAATAACGGCAAAGGCAATATATCCGGCCATCGCACCCGCCACAGCACTCGGCAGAAAATCAGGTTGGATACAAAGCTGGAAGAGCAGCCCCGCCCATAGCAGCGGGCAGAGAAATTTATCGGGAAGTAGACCGTAGCGAATATCGGCATTTACAAGTAAGGCTGTCAGTGAAAGATAGATCAGCAGAAAGGGGAGGGTGGTTAGCATGTAAAAGGCCTCAAACGGGTTTGAGCGCATAGTCGTTATAATCGGCCGGTCCGGCAATGCACAAAAAACGGAGATGCGTAGCGGCTCGAAACAAAGCATCGACACAGAATACATTGCATGAAACGTTGCGCGCTCTTACGCACCCTGCGACATTGGCGCTTAATTTCTAAACGGTACTTGCGTCTTGCCCAGATTTACGTATAATGCGCGGGCTTGTCGTAATTGACGGCGGGTTCAATCAGAACCAGAGTAGCTCATTTTGTTACTCAACAATGCTCCCAATTGGGGAGCTACGTAAGAACGGTTACACTCTCCCATCAATCGTAATGGGTTTGAGGAGTAATCATTTTCGTTTATAAAATAATTGGAGCTCTGGTCTCATGCAGAACCAAAGAATCCGTATCCGCCTTAAAGCGTTTGATCATCGTCTGATCGATCAATCAACCGCGGAAATCGTCGAGACTGCTAAGCGCACTGGTGCGCAAGTCCGTGGTCCGATCCCGCTGCCGACCCGCAAAGAGCGCTTCACCGTTCTGATCTCTCCGCACGTTAACAAAGACGCGCGCGATCAGTACGAAATCCGCACTCACAAGCGTCTGGTTGACATCGTTGAGCCAACTGAGAAAACCGTTGATGCTCTGATGCGTCTGGATCTGGCTGCCGGTGTAGACGTGCAGATCAGCCTGGGTTAATCAGGTCATCGAGCGATTGAGAGGTTGAAACAATGATTGGTTTAGTCGGTAAAAAAGTGGGTATGACCCGCATCTTCACTGAAGATGGCGTTTCTATCCCAGTAACCGTAATCGAAGTTGAAGCAAACCGCGTTACTCAGGTTAAAGATCTGGCTAACGATGGCTACCGCGCTATTCAGGTTACCACTGGTGCTAAAAAAGCTAACCGTGTAACCAAACCAGAAGCGGGTCACTTCGCTAAAGCTGGCGTAGAAGCTGGCCGTGGTCTGTGGGAATTCCGTCTTGCTGAAGGCGAAGAGTTCACCGTAGGTCAGGACATTAGCGTTGAGCTGTTTGCTGACGTTAAAAAAGTTGACGTAACCGGTACCTCTAAAGGTAAAGGTTTTGCTGGTACCGTTAAGCGCTGGAACTTCCGTACCCAGGACGCTACCCACGGTAACTCCTTGTCTCACCGCGTTCCGGGTTCTATCGGTCAGAACCAGACTCCGGGCAAAGTGTTCAAAGGCAAGAAAATGGCAGGTCAGCTGGGTAACGAACGTGTAACCGTTCAGAGCCTGGACGTAGTACGTGTTGACGCTGAGCGCAACCTGCTGCTGGTTAAAGGTGCGGTCCCGGGTGCAACCGGTAGCGACCTGATCGTTAAACCAGCTGTGAAGGCGTAAGGGGATAGCAATGGAATTAGTATTGAAAGACGCGCAGAGCGCGCTGACTGTTTCCGAAACTACCTTCGGTCGTGATTTCAACGAAGCGCTGGTTCACCAGGTTGTTGTTGCTTATGCAGCTGGTGCTCGTCAGGGTACTCGTGCTCAGAAGACTCGTGCTGAAGTAACTGGTTCTGGCAAAAAGCCATGGCGCCAGAAAGGTACCGGCCGTGCGCGTTCAGGTTCTATCAAGAGCCCGATCTGGCGTTCAGGTGGCGTGACCTTCGCTGCGCGTCCACAGGACCACAGTCAAAAAGTTAACAAAAAGATGTACCGCGGCGCGCTGAAGAGCATCCTGTCCGAACTGGTACGTCAGGATCGTCTGATCGTTGTCGAGAAGTTCTCTGTTGAAGCGCCTAAAACTAAGCTGCTGGCACAGAAACTGAAAGACATGGCTCTGGAAGATGTGCTGATCATCACCGGTGAGCTGGACGAGAACCTGTTCCTGGCCGCACGTAACCTGCACAAGGTTGACGTACGCGATGCGACTGGTATCGACCCGGTTAGCCTGATCGCCTTCGACAAAGTCGTAATGACTGCTGATGCTGTTAAGCAAGTTGAGGAGATGCTGGCATGATTCGTGAAGAACGTCTGCTGAAGGTGCTTCGCGCACCGCACGTTTCTGAAAAAGCGTCTACTGCGATGGAAAAAACAAACACCATCGTTCTCAAAGTTGCTAAAGACGCGACCAAAGCAGAGATCAAAGCTGCTGTGCAGAAACTGTTTGAAGTCGAAGTCGAAGTCGTTAACACCCTGGTAGTTAAAGGGAAAGTTAAACGTCACGGACAGCGTATCGGTCGTCGTAGCGACTGGAAAAAAGCTTACGTCACCCTGAAAGAAGGCCAGAATCTGGACTTCGTTGGCGGCGCTGAGTAAGTCGGAGGAGTAATACAATGGCAGTTGTTAAATGTAAACCGACATCTCCGGGTCGTCGCCACGTAGTTAAAGTGGTTAACCCTGAGCTGCACAAGGGCAAACCTTTTGCTCCGTTGCTGGAAAAAAACAGCAAATCCGGTGGTCGTAACAACAATGGCCGTATCACCACTCGTCACATCGGTGGTGGCCACAAGCAGGCTTATCGTATTGTTGACTTCAAACGCAACAAAGACGGTATCCCAGCAGTTGTTGAACGTCTTGAGTACGATCCGAACCGTTCCGCGAACATCGCGCTGGTTCTGTACAAAGACGGCGAACGCCGTTACATCCTGGCCCCTAAAGGCCTGAAAGCTGGCGACCAGATTCAGTCTGGCGTTGATGCTGCAATCAAAGCAGGCAACACCCTGCCGATGCGCAATATCCCGGTTGGTTCTACCGTTCATAACGTAGAAATGAAACCAGGTAAAGGCGGTCAGCTGGCGCGTTCCGCGGGTACTTACGTTCAGATCGTTGCGCGTGATGGTGCTTATGTCACCCTGCGTCTGCGTTCTGGTGAAATGCGTAAAGTCGAAGCAGACTGCCGCGCTACTCTGGGCGAAGTTGGCAATGCTGAGCATATGCTGCGCGTTCTGGGTAAAGCAGGTGCTGCACGCTGGCGTGGTGTTCGTCCTACCGTTCGCGGTACTGCGATGAACCCAGTCGACCACCCACATGGTGGTGGTGAAGGTCGTAACTTTGGTAAGCACCCGGTATCTCCGTGGGGCGTTCAGACCAAAGGTAAGAAGACCCGCAGCAACAAGCGTACTGATAAATTTATCGTACGTCGCCGTAGCAAATAATTTTAGAGGATAAGCCATGCCACGTTCTCTCAAGAAAGGTCCTTTTATTGACCTGCACTTGCTGAAGAAGGTAGAGAAAGCGGTGGAAAGCGGAGACAAGAAGCCCCTGCGCACTTGGTCCCGTCGTTCAACGATCTTTCCTAACATGATCGGTTTGACCATCGCTGTCCATAATGGTCGTCAGCACGTTCCAGTCTTTGTTACCGACGAAATGGTTGGTCACAAACTGGGTGAATTCGCACCGACTCGTACTTATCGCGGCCACGCTGCTGATAAAAAAGCGAAGAAGAAATAAGGTAGGAGGAAGAGATGGAAACTTTAGCTCAACATCGCCATGCTCGTTCTTCTGCACAGAAGGTTCGCCTTGTTGCTGACCTGATTCGCGGTAAGAAAGTGTCGCAGGCCCTGGACATCCTGACCTATACCAACAAGAAAGCTGCGGTATTGGTCAAGAAAGTACTGGAATCTGCCATTGCTAACGCTGAACACAACGATGGCGCTGACATCGACGATCTGAAAGTCGCGAAAATTTTCGTAGATGAAGGCCCAAGCATGAAGCGCATTATGCCGCGTGCGAAAGGTCGTGCAGATCGCATCCTGAAGCGCACCAGCCACATTACTGTGGTTGTGTCCGATCGCTGAGACTCTGGAGACTAGCAATGGGTCAGAAAGTACATCCTAATGGTATTCGCCTGGGTATTGTAAAACCATGGAACTCTACCTGGTTTGCGAACACCAAAGAATTCGCTGACAACCTGGACAGCGATTTTAAAGTACGTCAGTACCTGACTAAGGAACTGGCTAAAGCGTCTGTATCTCGTATCGTTATCGAGCGTCCAGCGAAGAGCATCCGTGTGACTATTCACACTGCTCGTCCTGGCATCGTTATCGGTAAGAAAGGCGAAGACGTAGAAAAACTGCGCAAGGTCGTAGCGGATATCGCTGGCGTTCCTGCACAGATCAATATCGCTGAAGTTCGTAAGCCTGAACTGGACGCTAAATTGGTTGCTGACAGCATCACTTCTCAGCTGGAACGTCGTGTTATGTTCCGTCGTGCTATGAAGCGTGCTGTACAGAACGCAATGCGTCTGGGCGCTAAAGGTATCAAAGTTGAAGTTAGCGGCCGTCTGGGCGGCGCGGAAATCGCACGTACCGAATGGTACCGTGAAGGTCGCGTACCGCTGCACACTCTGCGTGCTGACATCGACTACAACACCTCTGAAGCGCACACCACTTACGGTGTAATCGGCGTTAAGGTATGGATCTTCAAAGGTGAGATCCTGGGTGGTATGGCTGCTGTTGAACAACCGGAAAAACCGGCTGCTCAACCTAAAAAGCAGCAGCGTAAAGGCCGTAAATAAGGAGCGTCGCTGATGTTACAACCAAAGCGTACAAAATTCCGTAAAGTGCACAAAGGCCGCAACCGTGGTCTGGCGCAGGGTACGGATGTTAGCTTCGGCACTTTCGGTCTGAAAGCTGTTGGCCGTGGTCGTCTGACTGCACGTCAGATCGAAGCAGCACGTCGTGCAATGACCCGTGCAGTTAAGCGTCAAGGTAAGATCTGGATCCGTGTATTCCCGGACAAACCGATCACCGAGAAGCCGCTGGAAGTTCGTATGGGTAAAGGTAAAGGTAACGTGGAGTACTGGGTTGCCTTGATCCAACCGGGCAAAGTCCTGTATGAAATGGACGGTGTTCCGGAAGAGCTGGCCCGTGAAGCCTTCGGCCTGGCAGCAGCGAAACTGCCTATCAAAACCACCTTTGTAACTAAGACGGTGATGTAATGAAAGCAAAAGAGCTGCGTGAAAAAAGCGTTGAAGAGCTGAACGCTGAGCTGCTGAACCTGCTGCGTGAGCAGTTCAACCTGCGTATGCAGGCTGCAAGTGGCCAGCTGCAACAGACTCACCTGCTGAAGCAAGTGCGTCGCAATGTTGCACGCGTTAAGACTTTACTGACTCAGAAGGCGGGTGCGTAATGACCGATAAAATCCGTACTCTGCAAGGTCGTGTTGTTAGCGACAAAATGGAGAAATCCATTGTTGTAGCTATCGAACGTATTGTGAAACACCCGATCTACGGTAAATTCATCAAGCGTACGACCAAACTGCACGTACATGACGAGAACAACGAATGTGGTATCGGCGACAAGGTTGAAATCCGTGAATGCCGTCCACTGTCCAAGACTAAGTCCTGGACGCTGGTTCGCGTTGTAGAGAAAGCGGTTCTGTAATACAGTACGCCTTCTCAATACGAATAAACGGCTCAGCGATGAGCCGTTTATTTTTTCTACCCATATTGCAGAAGCGGTGTTATAATGCCGCGCCCTCGATATGGGGCTTTTTAACGGCTCTGATTTTAGAGTCTCAGGTAGTAGTTGACATTAGCGGAGCACTAAAATGATCCAAGAACAGACTATGCTGAACGTCGCCGACAACTCCGGTGCACGTCGCGTAATGTGTATCAAGGTTCTGGGTGGCTCGCACCGTCGCTACGCAGGCGTAGGCGACATCATCAAGATCACCATCAAAGAAGCAATTCCACGTGGTAAGGTCAAAAAAGGTGATGTGCTGAAGGCGGTAGTGGTGCGCACCAAGAAGGGTGTTCGTCGCCCTGACGGTTCTGTCATTCGCTTCGATGGTAATGCATGCGTTATTTTAAACAATAACAGCGAGCAGCCTATCGGCACGCGTATCTTTGGGCCGGTAACTCGTGAACTTCGTACTGAGAAGTTCATGAAAATTATCTCTCTGGCACCAGAAGTACTCTAAGGAGCGAATCATGGCAGCGAAAATCCGTCGTGATGACGAAGTTATCGTGTTAACCGGTAAAGATAAAGGTAAACGCGGTAAAGTAAAAAATGTTCTGTCTTCCGGCAAACTTGTCGTTGAAGGTATCAACCTGGTTAAGAAACATCAGAAGCCGGTTCCGGCCCTGAACCAACCAGGTGGCATCGTTGAAAAAGAAGCTGCTATTCAGGTTTCTAACGTTGCAATCTTCAATGCGGCTACCGGCAAGGCTGACCGTGTAGGCTTTAGATTCGAAGACGGTAAAAAAGTCCGTTTCTTCAAGTCTAACAGCGAAACTATCAAGTAATTTGGAGTAGTACGATGGCGAAACTGCATGATTACTACAAAGACGAAGTAGTTAAGAAACTCATGACCGAGTTTAACTACAATTCTGTCATGCAAGTCCCTCGGGTCGAGAAGATCACCCTGAACATGGGTGTTGGTGAAGCGATCGCTGACAAGAAACTGCTGGATAACGCAGCAGCTGACCTGACAGCAATCTCCGGTCAAAAACCGCTGATCACCAAAGCACGCAAATCTGTTGCAGGCTTCAAAATCCGTCAGGGCTATCCGATCGGCTGTAAAGTAACTCTGCGTGGCGAACGCATGTGGGAGTTCTTTGAGCGCCTGATCACTATTGCTGTTCCACGTATCCGTGACTTCCGTGGCTTGTCCGCTAAGTCTTTCGACGGTCGTGGTAACTACAGCATGGGTGTCCGTGAGCAGATCATCTTCCCAGAAATCGACTACGATAAAGTCGACCGCGTGCGTGGTTTGGATATTACCATTACCACTACTGCGAAATCTGACGAAGAAGGCCGTGCTCTGCTGGCTGCCTTTGACTTCCCGTTCCGCAAGTAAGGTAGGGTTACTGAATGGCTAAGCAATCAATGAAAGCACGCGAAGTAAAGCGCGTAGCTTTAGCTGATAAATTCTTCGCTAAACGCGCTGAACTGAAAGCGATCATTTCTGATGTGAACGCTTCCGACGAAGATCGTTGGAATGCGGTTCTCAAGCTGCAGTCTCTGCCGCGTGATTCCAGCCCGTCTCGTCAGCGTAACCGCTGTCGTCAAACAGGTCGTCCACATGGTTATGTGGGCAAGTTTGGGTTGAGCCGTATCAAACTGCGTGAAGCCGCCATGCGCGGTGAAGTGCCAGGCTTGAAAAAGGCTAGCTGGTAATTACCAATTGAATCACGGGAGTAAAGACAGATGAGCATGCAAGATCCGATCGCGGATATGCTGACCCGTATCCGTAACGGTCAGGCCGCGAACAAAGTTGCGGTCACCATGCCTTCCGCCAAGCTGAAAGTGGCAATTGCCAACGTGCTGAAGGAAGAAGGTTTTATCGAAGATTTTAAAGTTGAAGGCGACACCAAGCCGGAACTGGAACTTACTCTCAAGTATTTCCAGGGTAAAGCTGTTGTAGAAAGCATTCAGCGTGTCAGCCGCCCAGGCCTGCGCATCTATAAGAAAAAAGATGAGCTGCCAAAAGTTATGGCTGGTCTTGGTATCGCAGTTGTTTCTACCTCTAAAGGTGTTATGACTGATCGTGCAGCGCGCCAGGCTGGTCTTGGTGGCGAAATTATCTGCTACGTAGCCTAATCGGAGGAAAGAATGTCTCGTGTTGCTAAAGCACCGGTCGTTATTCCTGCCGGCGTTGATGTAAAAATCGACGGTCAGGTTATTACGATCAAAGGTAAAAACGGCGAGCTGACTCGTACCCTCAACAAAGCTGTTGAAGTTAAACATGCAGATAACGCTCTGACCTTCGGTCCACGTGATGGTTTCGTGGATGGTTGGGCTCAGGCTGGTACCGCGCGTGCCCTGCTGAACTCAATGGTTGTTGGTGTTACCGAAGGCTTCACTAAAAAGCTTCAGCTGGTTGGTGTAGGTTATCGTGCAGCTATCAAAGGGAATGCAGTAGGCCTGTCTCTGGGCTTCTCACACCCTGTTGAGCATCCGCTGCCGGCCGGTATCACTGCAGAATGCCCGACTCAGACTGAAATCGTGCTGAAAGGCGCTGATAAACAGCTGATCGGTCAGGTTGCAGCAGATCTGCGCGCCTACCGTCGTCCTGAGCCTTACAAAGGCAAGGGTGTTCGTTACGCCGACGAAGTCGTGCGTACCAAAGAGGCTAAGAAGAAGTAAGGTAACACTATGGATAAGAAATCTGCTCGTATCCGTCGTGCGACCCGCGCACGCCGCAAGCTCAAAGAGCTGGGTGCAACTCGCCTGGTGGTACATCGTACCCCGCGTCATATTTACGCACAGGTAATTGCACCGAACGGTTCTGAAGTTCTGGTAGCTGCTTCTACTGTAGAAAAAGCTATCTCAGAACAATTGAAGTACACCGGTAACAAAGACGCCGCTGCAGCTGTAGGTAAAGCTGTTGCTGAACGCGCTCTGGAAAAAGGCATCAGCAATGTTTCCTTTGACCGTTCCGGGTTCCAATATCATGGTCGTGTCCAGGCACTGGCAGATGCTGCCCGTGAAGCTGGCCTTCAGTTCTAAGGTAGAGGTGTAAGATGGCTCACATCGAAAAACAGGCTGGCGAACTGCAGGAAAAGCTGATCGCGGTAAACCGCGTATCTAAAACCGTTAAAGGTGGTCGTATTTTCTCCTTCACAGCTCTGACTGTAGTAGGCGATGGTAACGGTCGCGTTGGTTTTGGTTACGGTAAAGCGCGTGAAGTTCCAGCAGCGATCCAGAAAGCGATGGAAAAAGCCCGTCGCAACATGATTAACGTCGCGCTGAACAACGGCACCCTGCAGCACCCAGTTAAAGGTGTTCACACGGGTTCTCGTGTATTCATGCAGCCAGCTTCAGAAGGTACCGGTATCATCGCCGGTGGTGCAATGCGCGCCGTTCTGGAAGTTGCTGGGGTTCATAACGTTCTGGCTAAAGCATATGGTTCCACCAACCCGATCAACGTGGTTCGTGCAACTATTGATGGCCTGGAAAATATGAATTCTCCAGAAATGGTCGCTGCCAAGCGTGGTAAATCCGTTGAAGAAATTCTGGGGTAATTGACCATGGCAAAGACTATTAAAATCACTCAAACCCGCAGTGCAATCGGTCGTCTGCCGAAACACAAGGCAACGCTGCTTGGCCTGGGTCTGCGTCGTATTGGTCATACCGTTGAGCGCGAGGATACTCCTGCTGTTCGTGGTATGGTCAACGCGGTTTACTTCATGGTTAAAGTTGAGGAGTAAGAGATGCGTTTAAATACTCTGTCTCCGGCCGAAGGCTCTAAAAAGGCGGGTAAACGCCTGGGTCGTGGTATCGGTTCTGGCCTCGGCAAAACCGGTGGTCGTGGTCACAAAGGTCAGAACTCTCGTTCTGGCGGTGGCGTACGTCGCGGTTTCGAGGGTGGCCAGATGCCACTGTACCGTCGTCTGCCGAAGTTCGGCTTCACCTCTCGCAAAGCAGCGATCACGGCGGAAATCCGTCTGTCTGACCTGGCGAAAGTTGAAGGCGGCGTTGTAGACCTGAACACGCTGAAAGCAGCAAACATTATCGGTATCCAGATCGAGTTCGCGAAAGTGATCCTGGCTGGTGAAGTTTCTACTCCGGTAACTGTTCGTGGCCTGCGTGTTACTAAAGGTGCTCGTGCTGCTATCGAAGCTGCTGGCGGTAAAATTGAGGAATAAGTAGCAGATGGCTAAGCAACCGGGATTAGATTTTCAAAGTGCCAAAGGTGGATTTGGCGAGCTGAAACGCAGACTGCTGTTTGTTATCGGCGCGCTGATTGTGTTCCGTATTGGCTCTTTTATTCCGATCCCTGGTATCGATGCCGCTGTACTTGCCAAACTGCTTGAGCAACAGCGAGGCACCATCATTGAAATGTTCAACATGTTCTCTGGTGGTGCTCTCAGCCGTGCTTCTATCTTCGCACTGGGTATTATGCCGTACATTTCGGCATCGATTATTATCCAGCTGCTGACGGTCGTTCATCCGGCCCTGGCAGAGTTGAAGAAAGAAGGGGAGTCTGGACGTCGTAAGATTAGTCAGTACACCCGTTACGGTACTCTGGTGCTGGCAATATTCCAGTCGATCGGTATTGCTACCGGTCTTCCGAATATGCCTGGTATGCAGGGCCTGGTGTTAAACCCGGGCTTTGCATTCTACTTCACCGCTGTTGTAAGTCTGGTCACAGGGACAATGTTCCTGATGTGGCTCGGCGAACAGATTACTGAGCGTGGTATCGGTAACGGTATCTCAATCATTATCTTCGCCGGTATTGTTGCGGGCCTCCCGCCAGCCATCGCCCACACTATCGAGCAAGCGCGTCAAGGCGACCTGCACTTCCTCCTGTTGCTGTTGGTTGCAGTATTAGTATTTGCAGTGACGTTCTTTGTTGTCTTCGTTGAACGTGGTCAACGCCGCATTGTGGTGAACTACGCTAAGCGTCAGCAAGGTCGTCGTGTCTATGCTGCACAGAGCACACATTTACCGCTGAAAGTGAACATGGCGGGGGTTATCCCGGCTATCTTCGCTTCCAGTATTATTCTGTTCCCGGCAACCATCGCGTCATGGTTCGGGGGCGGTACTGGTTGGAACTGGCTGACAACAATTTCGCTGTATTTGCAGCCTGGGCAACCACTTTATGTGTTACTCTATGCGTCTGCGATCATCTTCTTCTGTTTCTTCTACACGGCGTTGGTCTTCAACCCGCGTGAAACAGCAGATAACCTGAAGAAGTCCGGTGCATTTGTACCAGGAATTCGTCCGGGAGAGCAAACGGCGAAGTATATCGATAAAGTAATGACCCGCCTGACTTTGGTTGGTGCGCTCTATATTACTTTTATCTGCCTGATCCCGGAGTTCATGCGTGATGCAATGAAAGTACCGTTCTACTTCGGTGGGACCTCACTGCTTATCGTTGTTGTCGTGATTATGGACTTTATGGCTCAAGTGCAAACTCTGATGATGTCCAGTCAGTATGAGTCTGCATTGAAGAAGGCGAACCTGAAAGGCTACGGCCGCTAATTGGTCGCCTGAGAAGTTACGGAGAGTAAAAATGAAAGTTCGTGCTTCCGTCAAGAAATTATGCCGTAACTGCAAAATCGTTAAGCGTGATGGTGTCATCCGTGTGATTTGCAGTGCCGAGCCGAAGCATAAACAGCGCCAAGGCTGATTATTTCGCATATTTTTCTTGCAAAGTTGGGTTGAGCTGGCTAGATTAGCCAGCCAATCTTTTGTATGTCTGTACGTTTCCATTTGAGTATCCTGAAAACGGGCTTTTCAGCATGGTGCGTACATATTAAATAGTAGGAGTGCATAGTGGCCCGTATAGCAGGCATTAACATTCCTGATCAGAAACATGCTGTGATCGCATTAACTTCGATCTACGGCATCGGCAAGACCCGTTCTAAAGCCATTCTGGCTGCAGCGGGTATCGCTGAAGATGTTAAGATCAGTGAGCTGTCTGAAGAACAAATCGACACGCTGCGTGACGAAGTTGCCAAATTTGTCGTTGAAGGTGATCTGCGCCGTGAAATCAGCATGAGCATCAAGCGCCTGATGGATCTTGGTTGCTATCGCGGTTTGCGTCATCGTCGTGGTCTGCCAGTGCGCGGTCAGCGTACTAAGACCAACGCACGTACCCGTAAGGGTCCGCGCAAACCGATCAAGAAATAATCGGGGTGATTGAATAATGGCAAAGGCACCAGTTCGTGCACGTAAACGTGTAAGAAAACAAGTCTCTGACGGCGTGGCTCATATCCATGCTTCTTTCAACAACACCATCGTTACTATTACTGATCGTCAGGGTAACGCATTGGGTTGGGCAACAGCCGGTGGTTCCGGTTTCCGTGGTTCTCGCAAATCCACTCCGTTCGCAGCTCAGGTTGCAGCAGAGCGTTGCGCAGAAGCCGTAAAAGAATACGGCATCAAGAATCTGGAAGTTATGGTTAAAGGTCCGGGTCCGGGTCGTGAATCTACTGTTCGCGCTCTGAACGCCGCTGGTTTCCGCATCACTAATATTACTGATGTGACTCCGATCCCTCATAACGGTTGTCGTCCGCCGAAAAAACGTCGCGTATAACGCTCGTTTTTTAGGTTAGTTGGAGATAGAAAATGGCAAGATATTTGGGTCCTAAGCTCAAGCTGAGCCGTCGTGAGGGCACCGACTTATTCCTTAAGTCTGGCGTTCGCGCGATCGATACCAAGTGTAAAATTGAACAAGCTCCTGGCCAGCACGGTGCGCGTAAACCGCGTCTGTCTGACTATGGTGTGCAGTTGCGTGAAAAGCAAAAAGTTCGCCGTATGTACGGTGTGCTGGAGCGTCAGTTCCGTAACTACTATAAAGAAGCAGCACGTCTGAAAGGCAACACAGGTGAAAACCTGCTGGCTCTGCTGGAAGGTCGTCTGGACAACGTTGTATACCGTATGGGCTTCGGCGCTACTCGTGCTGAATCACGTCAGCTGGTTAGCCACAAAGCAATCATGGTAAACGGTCGTGTTGTTAACATCGCTTCTTATCAGGTTAAAGCGAATGACGTTGTTAGCATTCGTGAGAAAGCGAAAAAGCAATCTCGCGTGAAGGCCGCTCTGGAGCTGGCTGAGCAGCGTGAAAAGCCAACCTGGCTGGAAGTTGATGCTGGCAAGATGGAAGGTACGTTCAAGCGTCAGCCAGAACGTTCTGATCTGTCTGCGGACATTAACGAACACCTGATCGTCGAGCTTTACTCCAAGTAAAGCTTAGTACCAAAGAGAGGACACAATGCAGGGTTCTGTGACAGAGTTTCTAAAACCGCGCCTGGTAGATATCGAGCAAGTGAGTTCGACGCACGCCAAGGTGACCCTTGAGCCTTTAGAGCGTGGCTTTGGCCATACTCTGGGTAACGCACTGCGCCGTATTCTGCTCTCATCGATGCCGGGTTGCGCGGTGACCGAGGTTGAGATTGATGGTGTACTTCATGAGTACAGCACCAAAGAAGGCGTTCAGGAAGATATCCTTGAAATCCTGCTCAACCTGAAAGGGCTGGCGGTGAGAGTTCAGGGTAAAGATGAAGTTATTCTTACTCTGAATAAATCTGGCATTGGCCCTGTGACTGCAGCCGACATCACCCACGACGGTGATGTTGAAATCGTCAAGCCGCAGCACGTGATCTGCCACCTGACCGATGAGAACGCAGCTATTAGCATGCGTATCAAAGTTCAGCGCGGTCGTGGTTATGTGCCGGCTTCTGCCCGAATTCATTCGGAAGAAGATGAGCGCCCAATCGGCCGTCTGCTGGTCGACGCATGCTACAGCCCTGTAGAGCGTATTGCCTACAATGTTGAAGCAGCGCGTGTAGAACAGCGTACCGACCTGGACAAGCTGGTCATCGAAATGGAAACCAACGGCACAATCGATCCTGAAGAGGCGATTCGTCGTGCGGCAACCATCCTGGCAGAACAACTGGAAGCTTTCGTTGACTTACGTGATGTTCGTCAGCCGGAAGTGAAAGAAGAGAAACCAGAATTCGATCCGATCCTGCTGCGCCCTGTTGACGATCTCGAATTGACTGTCCGCTCTGCTAACTGCCTCAAGGCAGAAGCTATCCACTATATCGGTGATCTGGTACAGCGTACCGAGGTTGAGTTGCTGAAAACGCCGAACCTGGGTAAAAAATCTCTTACCGAGATTAAAGACGTGCTGGCTTCACGTGGTCTGTCTCTGGGCATGCGCCTGGAAAACTGGCCACCGGCAAGCATTGCTGACGAGTAACCGGATCACAGGTTAAGGTTTTACTGAGAAGGATAAGGTCATGCGCCATCGTAAGAGTGGTCGTCAACTGAACCGCAACAGCAGCCATCGCCAGGCTATGTTCCGCAACATGGCAGGTTCACTGGTTCGTCATGAGATCATCAAGACGACCCTGCCTAAAGCGAAAGAGCTGCGTCGCGTAGTTGAGCCGCTGATTACTCTTGCCAAGACTGACAGCGTTGCTAATCGTCGTCTGGCATTCGCCCGTACTCGTGATAACGAGATCGTGGCAAAACTGTTTAACGAACTGGGCCCGCGTTTCGCGAGCCGTGCCGGTGGTTACACTCGCATTCTGAAGTGTGGCTTCCGTGCAGGCGACAACGCGCCGATGGCTTACATCGAGCTGGTTGATCGTTCAGAGAAAGCAGAAGCTGCTGCAGAGTAATCTGCAGTAACGTAAAAAAACCCGCTCCGGCGGGTTTTTTTATATCCGCGATATCCCCACTTCTCTACAATATCTGTATCAATTCTGTTCATCCTCTGGAGCGGGTAATGTGGCTGCTTGACCAGTGGGCAGAACGCCATATTCGTGATGCCCAAAAAAAAGGTGAATTCGACGATCTTCCGGGACGCGGCGAACCCCTTATGCTTGACGATGACTCGCATATTGCGCCTGAATTACGCGCGGGATACCGTTTACTAAAGAATGCAGGCTGTCTCCCTCCTGAGCTCGAACAGCGCAGAGAGGCTGTTGAACTTGTCGATCTGCTAAAAGGGATCCGTCAGGACGATCCGCGACATTCTGAACTTAGCCGCCGCCTCGCCGTGCTTGAACTTAAACTGCGTCAGGCAGGAATGAACACTGATTTTCTGCACGGTGAATACGGTGAACGCTTGTTGCGGAAAATAAACGAGGAGTAGTTATGTACCGTATCGGTGAACTTGCGAAGCTCGCGAACGTCACACCGGATACCATCCGATATTACGAAAAGCAGCAGATGATCGATCATGAAGTTCGTACTGAAGGTGGCTTTCGACTTTATACCGATAACGATCTGCAGCGCCTGCGGTTTATTCGGTATGCGCGTCAGCTCGGTTTCACATTAGATTCGATCCGCGAGTTATTATCGATCCGCATCGATCCGGCACATCACACCTGTCAGGAGTCGAAAAGCATTGTGCAGGCCCGGTTGGATGAAGTTGAAGCACGCATTCAGGAATTGCAAACCATGCAGCGCTCTCTGCAAAGGCTGAATGATGCTTGTTGTGGCACGGCCCACAGCAGTATTTATTGTTCCATTCTGGAAGCCCTTGAACAGGGGGCCAGTGGAGAAAGCGAGGACTGTTGATTTTTAGTCCAACCGGGTCTAGACTCCCGTCGACATAAACTATGCTCAGGAGAATTTATGAGCCGCTATCAGCACACGAAAGGACAGATTAAAGACAATGCCATTGAGGCACTACTTCATGACCCGCTATTCAGACAGCGCGTTGAGAAGAATAAAAAAGGGAAAGGAAGTTATCTGCGTAAAGGCAAGCATGCAAAACGGGGTAACTGGGAGGCCAGTGGCAAACAAGCGAATCGCTTATTTACCACTGGCCTTCCTGCTTTAAGCTTCTGATTAAACGCGCTTGTTCTGCTCTTTTAACAGATCGCGAATCTCACTCAGCAGCACTTCTTCTTTTGTCGGTGCAGGCGCTGCTGCCGGCTCTTCTTTTTTACGGTTGAGTTTATTGATCAGCTTGATAGCCATAAAAATGGCAAACGCTACAATCACGAAATCAAATACGTTCTGAATAAATACGCCGTAGTGCATCACGACTGCCGGCACATCACCCTGTGCTTCACGCAACGTGAAAGCGAACTGTTTGAAATCAATGCCCCCGATTAGCAACCCTAAAGGTGGCATGATAATGTCGGCCACTAATGATGAAACAATCTTGCCGAATGCTGCACCAATAATGACACCCACTGCCAAATCCACCACGTTTCCGCGCATCGCAAATTCGCGAAATTCTTTAATAAAACTCATTTTGTTCTCCTTGTGCCAGCTGACGACTATAAGTTTAACAAATGATTAGCTAATTGCCATTCGTGATAATTAAACGTTATGCAAAATAAAAGGCACAGAAATGAGAAGGATAAAGAGCGGGTACCCCATTTGAGAGCACCCGACACATTAAAGGAAGAATGGGCTTGGCTGGAATAAACGTTCGACGTCGGTAATAAACTTTTTATCGGTAAGGAACATAATAACGTGATCGCCTTGTTCAATGCGCAAATTATCATTGGCAATCATGACATCATTCCCGCGCACGACAGCACCAATAATGGTGCCCGGTGGCAGCTTAATTTCGTCTATCGAACGGCCCACGACGCGTGATGTGGTTTCATCTCCGTGCGCTACGGCTTCAATGGCTTCCGCTACCCCGCGACGAAGCGATGATACCCCAACAATATCCGCTTTACGCACATGGCTCAGTAACGCGGAAATTGTCGCCTGCTGCGGCGAAATGGCAATATCAATGACGCTGCCCTGAACCAGATCAACATAGGCTTTGCGCTGGATAAGCACCATGACCTTCTTTGCCCCCATACGTTTCGCGAGCATGGCAGACATTATATTCGCCTCGTCGTCGTTGGTGACGGCAATAAAAAGATCAACTTGATCAATATGCTCTTCAGCCAGCAACTCCTGATCTGACGCATCGCCATAAAATACGATCGTATTTTGCAGTTTTTCCGCCAGTTCAGCCGCTCGCTGCTGATCGCGTTCGATCAATTTTACGCTGTAATCTTTTTCCAGCCGGTGTGCCAGACCGGCACCAATATTGCCGCCGCCGACCAGCATAATGCGTTTATAGGGTTTTTCGAGACGCTGAAGTTCACTCATCACCGCACGAATATGCTGTGAAGCCGCAATAAAGAAGACTTCGTCCCCGGCTTCGACAATCGTAGAGCCCTGCGGGCGGATAGGTCTGTCGTGGCGGAAAATAGCCGCGACGCGCGTATCAATATGCGGCATATGCTCGCGCATGGTGGACAACGCGTTGCCAATCAACGGGCCGCCGTAATAGGCCTTAACGACGGCCAGGCTCACTTTACCTTCGGCAAAGTTCACCACCTGCAGGGCGCCCGGATATTCGATCAGACGGTAGATATTGTCGATCACCAGCTGTTCTGGCGCGATAAGATGGTCAATAGGAACTGCTTCTGAATTAAACAGTTTCTCAGCATCGCGGACATAGTCCGGAGAGCGGATGCGCGCGATTCGGTTTGGCGTGTTAAAAAGCGAGTAGGCCACCTGACAGGCCACCATATTGGTTTCGTCAGAACTGGTCACCGCAACCAGCATGTCGGCATCGTCAGCGCCCGCCTCACGAAGGACGCGGGGGTGCGAACCATGACCCTGCACAACGCGCAGGTCAAATTTGTCCTGTAAAACACGCAGGCGATCGCCGTTTGTATCCACTATGGTGATATCGTTGTTTTCGCCAACCAGATTTTCCGCCAGTGTTCCACCAACCTGTCCTGCGCCCAGAATGATAATCTTCATCTCTCGTGACCTGTTCTCAACATCACTCTTTGATTAGCTTAGCGTAAAAGAAGCCATCACCCTCTTCTGCACCCGGCAGATTCTGCTGACCCGGGCATTCAGGCGTTCCCGTATCGTGCAGCGCCGCGTCCGGGGTTCGTTTAAGGAAGGCCGCGATTTGCTGACTGTTTTCTTCCGGCAGTACTGAACAGGTTGCATAGACCAGCGTGCCGCCGGGTTTGAGATGCGGCCAGATGGCGTCGAGGATGTCGGATTGCAGTTGGGCAAGCTCACTAATATCACGATCGCGACGCAGCCACTTGATATCCGGATGACGACGAATCACGCCGGTTGCAGAGCAGGGGGCATCCAGCAAAATGCGATCGAATTGTGCTTCGCCACACCATTCTGCGGGTTTGCGTCCATCGCCTTGCTTAACCTGTGCCTTCATGCCCAGGCGCTTGAGGTTGTCGTAGACGCGTGAAAGACGCTGCTCATCAACGTCCACTGCCATCACGTTGGCCTGCGGAGCCACTTCAAGAATATGCGTCGTTTTGCCCCCTGGTGCGGCGCAGAGATCGAGGATCTGCTCACCGTTTTTAGGTTCGAGCCAGGTCATGCAACCCTGAGCAGAGGCATCCTGTACGGTTACCCAGCCTTCATCAAAACCGGGTAATGCATGTACCGGTGCAGGCGATGCTAAGCGCACGGCATCAGGGTATGCGTCATGGGTAAAGCCGCTCATTCCAGCGTCTTCGAGTAATGCCAGCCATGCGTCACGGGTCTGGTGATTACGATTCACGCGTAACCACATTGGCGGACGCTGGTTGTTGGCATCGGCAATGTCCTGCCACTGCTGCGGATAAGCTTTTTTCAGGCGCTTCAACAGCCAGTCCGGATGCAGGAAGCGCGCTTCGGTTTGGGCAAATTCAGCCAGAAGCTCATCCTGCTGTCGCTGGAACTGACGCAATACGCCGTTGATCAGCCCTTTCAGCTGAGGACGTTTAATCGCAACGGCACCTTCCACCGTCTCTGCCAGCGCGGCATGAGGTGGGATGCGGGTATGAAGAAGCTGATAAAAACCCACCATAATTAAATAATGTACGGTGCGCTGCTTGCCCGTCATTGGGCGGGACATCAGCTTGTTAATCAACCACTCAAGCTGAGAGAGTGTGCGCAGGACGCCAAAGCAGAGCTCCTGAAGCAGGGCTTTATCTTTATCAGAGACTTTTTGCTGCAGAGGAGGCAGGACGTTGCTCAGTGACTGGCCCTGCTCGATAACCTGCTCGACGGCCTGGGCCGCCATGCTGCGTAGATTTTGTTTTTTCATAACCGTAAAAATAAAAATGCCCGGAAACACCGGGCCTTAAGAATAAATTTGCTCAGGCAAGGCGATTGCCAGGGATAAACCATTCGCGACGGGAATTTAGTAGATCCTGAGCACTCATGGCTTTCTTACCAGCCGGTTGGAGCGATTCAAGATTCAAAATCCCTTGCGCAGTCGCCACCTGGATGCCGTTCTTGCTGGCATCAATAATCGTACCGGGTTCCGCCGTAGTCGCACCGCTAATGACGGAGGCTTTCCAGACTTTTACTGGCTGCTCATCAATTTCCAACCAGCTCATCGGCCACGGATTAAAAGCGCGAATACAACGTTCAAGTTGAGCGGCTGACAGGGACCAGTCGATCCGCGCTTCTTCTTTGCTCAGCTTTTCGGCGTAGGTTACCAGCGCGTCGTCCTGAACTTCTGGTTTTGCCGTATTGTCAGCAAGCTGCTGAAGCGTCTCGATGAGCCCTTGTGGGCCAAGCTCTGCCAGTTTGTCATACAGCGTGGCGCTGGTATCGTCTGACGTAATGGGGCAGGCCAGTTTATAGAGCATGTCGCCGGTGTCTAAACCTACGTCCATCTTCATGATGGTAACGCCCGTTTCGGCATCACCCGCCCACAGCGCGCGCTGGATAGGTGCTGCACCACGCCAGCGTGGGAGCAGGGACCCATGCACGTTGATACAACCCAGACGCGGCATATCAAGCACGGCTTTTGGCAGAATTAAACCGTAAGCCACTACCACCATTACGTCGGCATTCAGGTCAGCAACCTGCTGCTGATTTTCCTGCGGGCGCAGCGATGCGGGCTGAAAAACAGGAAGCCCATGCTCTTCTGCCAGCACCTTGACCGGGCTCGGCATCAGTTTTTTGCCGCGACCAGCAGGACGATCCGGCTGGGTAAAGACGCCAACAACCTGGTGACCAGACGATAACAGCGCGTCAAGATGACGCGCTGCAAAATCAGGGGTTCCCGCGAAGATAATACGTAGTGATTTAGACACGATGATCCTTGTATCCGGTGGGACGTTATGCGCGAGAACGCAAACGATCCAGTTTCTCTACTTTCTGACGAATACGCTGCTGTTTCAGCGGCGAGAGATAATCGATAAACAGTTTACCGACCAGGTGATCCATCTCATGCTGAATACAAATCGCCAGCAGATCGTCTGCCTCCAGTTCGAACGGATTACCGTCACGATCCAGAGCGCGAATTTTCACTTTCTCAGCACGCGGCACTAACGCACGCTGTTCTGGAATAGACAGACAGCCTTCCTCAATACCGGTTTCGCCACTCTTTTCAAGCAGCTCTGGGTTGATCAGCACCAGACGGCCATCGCGATTCTCAGAAACGTCGATCACGATAATACGCTTGTGAATGTCCACCTGTGTTGCCGCCAGGCCAATGCCTTCTTCGGCGTACATGGTATCGAACATATCATCAACGATACGCTGGATTTCTGCATTCACTTCTTTAACCGGTTCAGCGACGATGCGAAGGCGCTCGTCCGGAATATGTAATACTTGCAAAACTGCCATAAATTTCCAGAGTCGTGTTCAGGAGTTGATAAGAATACTCCCTCTATTCTAGACAAATCCCCCATCGATTGACAGCATCAGTGACCAATCGCAATGATTGCGGAGACCGCTTATGGCAGGGGAAAGGATGACATCTACCGAGATTTGGCTACGGCTCATGCACACAGGTTCTTTGTGTGGTGATGTCATGGTGGAAGCGGCTGCACGACTGCAGAGGCAGGAAGGCATCGACACGCTTGTCTTACGAAATGCTGGGCTGACAGCAAAGCAGGCTGAACGGTTCGTTGCGCTCAATGAGAGTGAGCTGGAACGTAGCCTGATATGGCTTGAGCAGCCGGGTCATCATTTATTAACGGCCAACCATCCCCTTTATCCCCCTTTGCTCCGCACGATCCCTGATTATCCCGGAGCATTATTCATAAAAGGTAACCCTGAGACGCTTAATACCGTTCAGCTGGCGGTGGTAGGCAGTCGTGCGCCGTCATGGTACGGCGAGCGGTGGGGGAAAATCCTGTGCGAACAACTTTCACAAAGTGGTTTCACGATCACCAGCGGGCTGGCCTGTGGTATTGATGGCGTTGCCCACAGCGCGGCGCTGTCAGTAAAAGGACGAAGTGTCGCGGTGCTGGGAAACGGTCTTTTTAGTATTTATCCACGTCGGCATCAGGCATTGGCGATGCGGCTTATTGAGTCTGACGGCGCGATAGTGTCTGAGTTTCCGCTTTCCGCGCAGCCCCGACCGGCAAACTTTCCGCGTCGTAATCGCATCATCAGCGGCCTTAGCAAAGGCGTGCTGGTCGTTGAAGCCGCGCGGCGAAGCGGTTCGCTGGTCACGGCACGGTGCGCGCTCGAACAGGGGCGAGAAGTCTTCGCCTTGCCCGGCCCGATAGGTAATCCCGGATGCGAGGGACCGCACTGGCTGATTAAGCAGGGGGCAACACCGGTAACGGAAGTCGCGGACATTCTTGAAAATTTGCAATATGGGCTGCAATGGCTGCAGGAAGATCCCGAAAAGCGACAATATTCATCAGATCAGGGAAAGGTGGCATTGCCATTTCCCAAGCTCCTGGCTAACGTAGGAGATGAGGTAACACCTGTTGACGTTGTCGCTGAACGTGCCGGCCAACCTGTGCCAGTAACGGTAGCACAGCTACTCGAACTGGAGTTAGCAGGGTGGATCGCAGCTGTACCCGGCGGCTATGTCCGATTAAGGAGGGCATGCCATGTTCGACGTACTGATGTATTTGTTTGAGACTTACATCCATAACGAAGCAGAAATGCGAGTGGATCAGGACAAGTTGACACAGGATCTTACCGATGCGGGATTTGAGCGGGAAGATATCTACAATGCGTTGATGTGGCTGGAAAAACTGGCTGATTATCAGGAAGGCCTTGCCGAACCGATGCAGCTTGCTTCTGACCCATTGTCAGTACGCATTTATACCGCTGAAGAGTGTGAACGGCTGGACGCCAGCTGCCGGGGATTCATTTTATTCCTTGAGCAGATTCAGGTGCTAAACCTCGAAACGAGAGAAATGGTGATAGAGCGCGTCATGGCGCTGGATACCGCAGAATTTGAACTGGAAGATCTCAAATGGGTGATCCTGATGGTTCTGTTTAATATCCCGGGCTGTGAAAATGCCTATCAGCAAATGGAAGAATTACTCTTTGAAGTGAATGAAGGTATGCTGCACTAATTCAATGTGCAGCACCAAGAGTTGTTATGGCCAAATCAGCACTATTCACGGTGCATAAAAACGAGCCCTGCCCGCAGTGCGGGGCTGAACTTGTTATTCGGTCCGGGAAACACGGCCCGTTTCTCGGTTGTTCTCACTATCCGGAATGCGATTATGTTCGTCCTCTGAAAAGCCAGGCGGATGGACATATCGTTAAAATTCTGGAGGGACAGCTTTGTCCTCTTTGCGGTGGCGAACTCGCGCTACGCCAGGGGCGTTTCGGCATGTTTATTGGATGTAGCCGCTACCCGGAATGTGAACATACGGAACAAATTGATAAGCCAGATGAAACGGCGATTGCGTGTCCTCAGTGTCAGCGCGGTCAGTTGGTACAGCGCCGTTCCCGTTATGGTAAGACCTTCCATTCGTGCGATCGCTACCCTGACTGCCAGTTCGTTATCAATTTTAAGCCGGTAGCGGGAATCTGCCCTCATTGCAATTATCCGCTACTGATAGAGAAGAAAACCGCGCAAGGCATGAAACGCTTCTGCGCCAGTAAACAATGTGGAAAGCCGGTTACGGCGGATCAAAATAGTGAATAATAACCTGCCATCAGGCTCCATTGCGCATGCAGTGGACGTACTGAAAAATGAAGAAGTCATCGCCTATCCAACTGAAGCTGTTTTTGGGGTCGGTTGCGATCCTGACAGCGAAACGGCTGTGAGCCGTCTGCTTACTCTGAAACAAAGACCCGTCGAGAAAGGGCTTATTTTGATCGCTGCGAATTACGAGCAGCTTAAGCCCTATATTGATGACTCTATGCTAACCCCAGCACAGCGCGAGACAATCTTCTCCGCATGGCCTGGACCAGTAACCTTCGTCTTCCCGGCTCAGCCTACAACGCCGCGCTGGTTAACCGGACGCTTTGACTCCCTTGCCGTTCGCGTCACTGACCATCCGCTGGTGGTGGAGCTGTGCCTGGCATTTGGTAAACCACTGGTCTCAACCAGCGCCAACCTGACCGGGCAGCCGCCTTGTCGGACAACCGAAGAAGTGCTGGCGCAGTTCGGGAATGACTTCCCTGTCGCTGTCGGTGAAACGGGAGGGCGCCTGAATCCATCTGAAATTCGCGACGCTTTGACCGGCGAACGTTTTCGCCAGGGGTAATCTCATGGAAACCTATGCTGTTTTTGGTAATCCCATTGCACACAGCAAGTCACCGTTGATCCATCAGCAGTTCGCGGAGCAGTTGCAGATAGATCACCCCTATGGTCGCGTACTGGCGCCAGTGGATGCCTTTATCCCTACGCTGGAGGCCTTTTTCGCCGCGGGGGGCAAAGGTGCGAATGTGACGGTCCCGTTTAAAGAAGAAGCCTTTGAACGTGCGGATGAGCTGACCGAACGCGCTTCACTTGCTGGTGCAGTCAATACCCTAAAACGGCTTGAGGATGGACGCCTTCTGGGGGACAACACCGACGGGATTGGTTTACTCAGCGATCTGGAAAGACTCTCCTTTATCAAGCCCGGATTCCGAATCCTGCTGATTGGCGCGGGTGGCGCATCGCGGGGCGTTTTGTTGCCTCTGCTTTCACTGGACTGTTCGGTGACCATCACGAACAGAACCTTTTCCCGGGCAGAAGCACTGGCGGCGTTGTTTGCGCATACCGGCAGCGTGAGCGCGGTAGCGCTTGACGATCTTGTCGAACGTGAGTTCGATCTTGTCATTAATGCCACATCCAGCGGCATCAGTGGCGAGATCCCGGCGATCCCCGCTTCGTTGGTCAGTGCGCATATGTACTTCTATGACATGTTCTATCAGAAAGGTAAGACGCCTTTCCTGAATTGGTGTGAACAACACGGCGCGAAACAGTTAGCCGATGGGCTGGGAATGCTGGTGGGGCAGGCTGCGCATGCGGTACTGCTCTGGCACGGAGTGTTGCCTGCTGTCGAGCCGGTCATTGAAAAGCTAAAGCAGGAGCTTTCGGCGTGAATCAGGCTATTCATTTCCCGGACAGAGAGAGCTGGGATGAGCATAAGCAAGCGGTCTGTTTTCCTGTGCTGGTGCAGGGTATGCAGCTTACCTGTGCCATCCATGGAGAAACGCTGTTGCATCGTTTTGGCGGCACAGACCCGCTAGCGGTATTTTGCGAAAATCGCTGGGATCTGGAAGAGGAAGCCAGCGATTTAATCCGCGAACAGCAGGAAGACGATCAGGGCTGGGTTTGGTTATCCTGATCCAAATAGTCATTCTTCCATTTTACGTAGTTGTTCGCCGAGTATTTTAATCCTTCGATCTCTGCCTCCTTAAGGGGGCGGATCTGTTTTACCGGGCTTCCCAGATAGAGATAGCCGCTCTCCAGCCGTTTGTTCTGCGGGACCAGGCTACCGGCGCCAATCATCACGTCATCTTCTACTATGACGCCATCCAGTAAAATCGACCCCATGCCAACAAGTACGCGATTTCCGACAGTGCAGCCGTGAAGCATGACTTTATGGCCGACGGTAACATCTTCTCCAATAATGAGGGGATTGCCTTTCGGGTTATAGGACGATTTGTGCGTGACGTGCAGAACGCTACCGTCCTGAATATTGGTTCGCGCGCCAATAGACACATAGTTAACGTCTCCCCTGATGGCAACGAGTGGCCAGATACTAACGTCATCGGCCAGTCGGACATCACCAATGACAACACTACTGGCGTCGATCATCACGCGATCGCCTTGTTTGGGGAACAGATCTTTATAAGGACGTAATACTGCAGACATAACTACCTCTGAGAATGAGCGCTATACAGAAGACTTTGATCGTATTCGTCGATCGAGGCAAGGCAAAATACGTCAATATTTAAGCAGATCGGGCGGGATTTCAGCGAAAAGCGCGGAAAATCAGCAGTCGGAAAAAAAGATCTAAAAAATACTTGTGCTAAAAATTGGGATCCCTATAATGCGCCTCCATCGACACGGCGGATGTGAATCACTTCACAAACAGCCCGGTCGGTTGAAG
>NZ_JFHW01000015.1:0-99030 GCF_000612205.1 Enterobacter sp. 5-4
AAAATCTTCACTGATGGTAAGTATGAAACTAACGACGAATCAGAAGGCGTCACGGTCACTCGTCTGGAAATAGGGCAATATCTTATTGAAGGCTGTAAAGCACTCAATTCAGACGGTGCATGGGGAGGTATCGACGGAGGGTTTGAGATTCCCACAGACAGGAATAAGCAACCGCTTATATGGCTGGACTATGAGGTTAACGCAGATGGCTCTGTGCTGGTAAAAACCTATCACCGCGAACATCCTTCTGCGCCAGCATTTGCCAGGAATAAGCGTGATGGATTGGCAGATGGCGAGCCGGTTGACATCCCGGCTGACCAGTTCGTCAGCGTTCGTGTAGAAATGCCAGCTGACAGCATCTGGAATCAGAAACAAGCGGAAGAGGCTTTAAAACAGGAACAGGGCTCGTAAAAAAAAACCGCCGCCATTTTTCGTAAGAATGATCGGCGGTTGATTGCTCAGTGTTCATGCCCAGGCAAACGTAGGGAATATCACCTGAACTAGATTTACAGGCCAACCTGGCGAACGGTCGGGAACTCAGAAACCAGCCACATATCGGACTCTTCAAACATTTCCTCCAGCATGCGGTTCAGTTTTTCCCGATCGCTTTTGCTGGCATCGCTATTCAGGCCGTTTGCCTGCATCGGCTTCACCTTCACTTCGGCATCAGGGAAAATCTGGTGCACCCGCTTCTTCAACTCGGCCAGAATGATCTCTCTGGCCCCTTCGAGCCCCTCAACATTACGCTTGTCATAAACCAGCTCAATAAACATCACTCTCCATCCTTGCTGACTTGATCTGAAGATTTAAAAATACTACTGTATATGCATACAGTCAATGGCAGGTGAGGGTGCTGCTATGCCTCGTCAATATGATATTCACGCAGCTTTTTTAGCCTCTATAGAACAGAATCCAAAGGGCTACCTTTGCCTAAAAACAAACAAATTCATCAATAATTTGCGCGAGAAGAACTGGCATTTCAGCCAGGCAGACGCTAACGCATGGATTGAGCGATACCAGCCAGGCTTCGCGGATAAGACGACCGACGGAAGCGACAACCGTTATTGGATCCTACGTAACATGGGGAGGGTTTTCTAATGGGCTTTCCTTCGCCGGCTACGGATTACGTTGAACAGCGTATATCGCTTGACGAGCGCATCATCATCAGGCCAGCGGCTACGTACTTTATGCGGGCCGGTGCAACGCATTACCGGGAAGGTATCCTCAACGGTGCTTTGCTGGTTGTCGACGCGTCACTGTCTCCATGTGACGGTTCATTGCTGGTTTGCACAGATAGCGGTGAGTTTAGGATTAAGCGGTATCGCACACACCCGCGGCCACACCTGGAAAACCTTGAGAACGGTAAACGGGAGAGTCTGCCAGATAAGGATGAGGTATCCGATACTTCGCGTCCCATATTTGGGGTGATCACGTATATCATTAACGACGCGCGTTCAGGCGAGTTCGACGACTGCCCGGTGATGTGATGGGGCATGGATGGGACACAAAACAGCACTCGCTCTAAGGTGAACCTAGACGACTGATGTTTTCGACGACTCTAACCATCTGTTATTTGGTGCGCTCTTGGACGATCTTTGTCGATTATGAAAAATGTATGCTCATATGATGGGGATGCAGGTCTAAGACCTGTCGATCTTCGCTGGCAGCCGCAGCGCTTTAATGCCACAATATTTTTTTCTTCGAATGCAGGAAAGATGATGAAAAAAATAGCAATTGCTGGCGCGCTGCTGGCACTGACCGGGTGCGTTCAGGTCGATAATTATAAAGAGGTGATCAAGCATCCTGTCCCGGCGCATCTGGCAGGATACTGGCAGTCAAAAGGGCCGCAGAGCAAAATGGTCAGCCCTGAAGCGATTGCCACGCTGGTGGTGACGGAAGAGGGCGATACGCTGGACTGCCGTCAGTGGCAGCGCGTGATTGCCGTGCCGGGTAAAATCATGCTGCGTTCAGACAGTTATTACAACGTGACGCGCAAGCTGGATATCTATCCGCTGGAGCGCGATGGCTCGACGCTTGAGTACGACGGGCTGGAGTTGCAGAAGGTCGATCGCCCAACGGTTGAGTGTGCCGATTACCTGAGCAAGCATCCGCTGGAGAGTAAATTACCGTAGCCGTTTGTTGCCGGGTGGCGCTGACGCTTACCCGGCCTACAAAAGTGCCTTCGCGTAGGCCGGGTAAGGCGAAGCCGCCACCCGGCATGGTTTCTACAGCGCATCCTCAATTACCCACACGCTCACGCTTCCGCCTTTGCAGGTAAACGTCCCTTCGCCATCCGCCGCCGTGGTGACCGTTTCTTCGCGATTGCCGAGAAAATCACGCCACGTTTTGTTGCCGTAGTTTTCCCCCAGGCAAATTACCTTCTCGCCGTCGTCCCCGTTCGACATCACCACCACGCAGCCGGGATCGTCTTCCGTGCCGCTGCGGCTGAAGGCGATGCAGTTAGGATGGTCAAAAAAGAGCGTCTGCACGCCGTGGGCAAAACGCTGGCGCGCGAGGATCAGCTCGTGGAGCTGCTCAATCACAGGCATATCAATATGGTACGTTTCACCGTCTCCACCCGTATCGTCATAGCTGGCGCCAAAGAGGTCCGGATAAAAGACGCTCGGCACGCCATTTTCCCGCAGCAGGATCAGCGCATACGCCAGCGGTTTAAACCAGGCTTCGACCGGGGCTTCCAGCGCCTGCAAAGGCTGGGTGTCATGGTTTGCGACGAGGGTCACCGCATGAAACGGATCGGCTTCCACCAGCGTGCCGGTAAAGATTTGGCTCATGTCGTAATCCCGGCCCTGACGTGACGCCTCGTGGAATTTCATCTGCAGGGGGGCATCAAACAGCATGGTTTTGCCTTCGACCTGGTCGATATAGGCCTGAAGTTTATCCACCTCATGGGACCAGTATTCCGCCACGATAAACAGCGGCTGGTCGGCGACCTCCTGGACGTGCTCAATCCACTCTTTGTAGAACCAGGCGGGAATATGCTTGACGGCGTCCAGGCGAAAGCCGTCGCAACGCGTCTGTTCCATGACCCAGCGGGCCCAGTATTTGATCTCCTCGGTGACGGCGTGATTGCGAAAGTCGATATTTTCGCCCATCAGATAATCGAAGTTACCCATCTCATCATCAACCTGATCGTTCCAGCCTTCGCCGGTGTAGTCGTTGACGATTTTAAAAATGCCGTCTTCATCAGGGTTTTCAATGTGGTCGACGCCGCTGAAGCATTTGTAGTCCCAGATAAACTGGGAATATTGCCCGGCGCGGGCAGGGAAGGTGTAGCGGGTCCAGGCTTCGCACTCGATGACCTCATCGTCGATCTGCGTGCGATCCTGCTCGTTCACGCGCTGAACGCGGACGGGCTCTTTTTCATCGGCACCCATTTTGTGGTTCACCACCACGTCCAGCAGCACGGCAATGTCGTTGCGCTTGAGGGCGTCGATGGCTTCCAGCAGCTGCGCTTTGTCACCGTATTTCGTGGCGATACTGCCTTTCTGGTCAAACTCGCCCAGATCGAACAGGTCATAGGAGTCATAGCCGACAGAATACCCGCCTGACGCGCCTTTATAGGCGGGCGGGAGCCAGATCATGTTAATGCCGATTTCGTTAAGATTGGGGGCTAACGCCGTGACCTCTCGCCACAATTCACCGCCAGCAGGGTAGTACCAGTGAAAACATTGTAACAGGGTGGGGTTTTTCATCATCCTTGCTCCAGAAGCCATTGCAGACTTCTGGAGTATGGATGAAGAAATCATAGTTGTGTGTCGCGGGTAAAACTTTCTGGGTAAAGAATATTCCCTGACAGCTTTCCATAGGTAGACGTGATGGATTGCTGTTTGCCGGTTTGATCGATCAGATTGCGCAGTTCGTCCATTCGGACTTTCAGCAGCGCTTTTAGCGCATTCTCATTTTCAAGGATCATTTCCAGCAGCGCACGCGCTTGCTCAACCTGAGCCGGAGGGCATGACATAATGGGTGTTTGAGAAATCCTCTCCACCAGTTGTACATAATGCATTTCCTGCTCGATAAGCGCATCCCATTGACCAGAATGTGCGAGATTTAGCATAGCAATGCTCTGAGCATGTAACGCCTGCCAGTGGCTAAGCGCTGCGCTGGGATTATTCATCAAAATTATCCTGAAATAGAGGACGCATTGGGGCCGATTTGCTTCCACGCATCCGCAATGTTGTTTAATAAACCCTCGACTTCAACAATTGCGTCTACGTCATTACTGACATTCGCCAGTAACAAACGTCGAACCATATATTCGTACAAGGAGGCAAGGTTACCGGACAACTCGCTCTCAACCTCCATGTTCAGTCCTGCTTTTAAACCGTTGTCGATGATGTTGATGGCTTTGGATAACGCTTCGCCTTTTTCACGAATTTGTCCGGCTTCCAGGAACAAACGCGCGCGGACAAGGGCGCTATGCGCCCCGTCGAACAACATGACAATCAGCTGGTGTGGACTGGCATTCATCACTGCGCTTTCGACTCCTATCTGCTGATAGGATTGAACACCAGAGGTGTTATACATATCCACTCCTCAATGCGACGACTATTTCTGTGAGAACTGTTGGGTCAGGTAGTTGGCTGTATTGGTCATTTTGGTGACTAATACGTCCAGGCTGGTGAACTGGGTTTTGTAACGCGCCATGGTGGCTTCAATTTGGGCATCCATGGCATCGTAACGTTCACCCAGAGTTTTCAACGTTTTGTTGATCCCGTCTTTCGCGTTCTGGATCACACCGGCGCTGCCGGTACTGGTGCTGAGCATGGAGGTCAGCGTGTTATTCATCTGGGTCGCCATGCCGGTTTTCTTCCCGTCACCGACAAAATACTGCTGTACGGCGTTCGGGTTTTCGGTCAGCGCTTTTTTCAGCTTGTCGGTATCGACCTTCAGGTTACCGACGGTACCGTCTGCGCCTTTTACCGGGTCCTGGGTAATCCCCAGTTGGGCCATGATTTGAACAGAGCCGGCCTGCACTTCGGTCAGCAGACCGCGCAGCTGAGACTGGATCCCACGCACGTTCGCATCACCGACCAGCGCGCCGTTGCTGGTAGACTGGCTGCCAGAGCCTGCATCGACCGGTACATATTTTGTCAGGCTGTTTATGGTGGACTGCAGCGAGTTGTACGCCGTGACCCAGTCCGTAATCGCCTTCTGGTTAGCATCCGTTGCGCGAGTGACCTCTAGTGTTTCATCCGCCTTGCTTTCTGCTTTCAGCGAGAAAGTCACGCCAGGCAGCGCATCGGTAATGGTATTCGACTGGCGCTCGATAGAGATGTTGTTCACCACCACAATCGCGTTCTGCGCGTCGGTGTTCACCGTCAGCGCGCCCGTTTTGGTGGTTGAATCGTAGCCAATTGCGCTTTGCAGCTTGGCGTCGCCGGTGACGCTGACGGTCATCGCACCATCGGTACCGGTGGTTTTTGATGACAGCATCAGGCGGTAATCACCGTCTTTCGCTTTAATAACGCTGGCGGTGACGTTGCCGTTCGCTTTGTTAATGGCGCTCGCGATCCCGGCCAGCGACGTATCACCATCGGCCAGTGTGACCTCTAAAGGCGTTTTCGTGCCCGGCTGGGTGATGGTGATTTTACGGGTCGTACCTGTCGTATCGCCTAACAAATCCGTGTTGTTTGCATAGGAGCCGGTTGTGAGCGCCTGTGCCTTTGCAACCTGGTTGACGTTAACCACAAAGGAACCCACGGAGGCGTCAGCCGTCGTCGTGGCGGTAAAGGCCGTGTTGGTGCTGCTCACGGACGTTGAGTTCCAGGTGGTGGCTTTACCCAGTGCAGCGGTGGCAGTCTGCAGCGATGTCATGGCGCTCTGCAGCTTGCCGTAAGCGCTTAACTGTGCGTTATACGTTGATTGCTGGGAAGTAATCGTCGTCAGCTTGGTTTTCTCTGCCGCTTCCAACTGATTATATAAATCCCCGAGTCCTGCAGAACCTATCCCGAGGTTACTGATAGTAGCCATGCATATTTTCCTTAAAATACGAAAGTAGTTCAGGACTCTTATCGGCCTCTTAACGCAAAAGTTTACGATGGTGAGAAAAAAATAATCCAAAGAATAGGCACGTCCTGGCGGGGTTAATGAAAGGATTGCACTTTAGGATCATTATCCGCGCATTTAAAACATGAATAAGTGTGTGCCCTTTTGGTCATCTCTTTGCGCGTTAAAAAAGCGTAAATAATAACGCTTTGGCAAACCTTAATTGATTTTTTTTAAAAATAAAACTGTTAATAATCAGTTGGTTGTAATTTTTTCAAAATTGATTCTAAAGTCTTTTGGGGACCCGTCGATAACCTTGTTGACGGTGAGAGACGCTGTGAGTGTTAGGCACCGGACCTAAAACCCAATTTTTGAAGGAAAGAAAATTATGGCAGTTATCAATACTAACCTGTTGTCCCTGACCACTCAGAACAACCTGAACAAATCTCAGTCTTCTCTGGGCACTGCTATTGAGCGTCTGTCTTCAGGTCTGCGTATCAACAGCGCGAAAGACGATGCCGCTGGCCAGGCGATTGCAAACCGCATGACCGCTCAGATCAAAGGTATGAACCAGGCAGCACGTAACGCCAACGACGGTATCTCCATGGCGCAGACTGCTGAAGGCTCCCTGAACGAAATCAACAACAACCTGCAGCGCGTTCGTGAACTGGCTGTTCAGGCAAGCAACGGTACTAACAGTACTACTGACCTGGCCTCTCTGCAGGATGAAGTTACTGCTCGTCTGCAAGAAATCGACCGCGTTGCAGGCAAAACTGACTTCAACGGCATCAAACTGCTGAACGGTACTGCAGGTGCTTCTGGTGTGGTTAAAATCCAGGTTGGCGTGAATGACGGCGACATCATTAATCTGGATCTGAGCGGCGCTAAAGCTGACTCTGCTACTCTGGGTGTGAGTGGAATCAACCTCAAATCAATGAGCGCTACTGATCTGGACACCATCGATAAAGCTATCGCTAAAGTTGATACCGCGCGTTCAGGCCTGGGTGCTGTGCAGAACCGCTTCACTTCTGCAATCAACAACCTGAACAACACCTCTAACAACCTGTCTGCTGCTCAGTCCCGTATCCAGGACGCTGACTACGCAACTGAAGTTTCCAACATGTCTCGCGCGCAGATCCTGCAGCAGGCTGGTACTTCTGTTCTGTCTCAGGCAAACCAGGTTCCACAGACCGTTCTGTCTCTGCTGCGTTGATAAATTTTTTAGTTTTTGTTTTCAAAAAGCCAACCCAAAGGTTGGCTTTTTTTATTGAATAAAGATAATCAGCAGCTATGCTGGGTTTCTGGAAAAGCATTAGCATTCATTCTGTTATAAAAAGCCTTATGATTTTTAAAACATACCTACCGTACAAGACCGTCAAGCGGAAAAAACAAAAGTAATAGCCAATCGGGGACGGAAAAGTGTTTGTATATACTCCATGGAACTCTAAATATCACTTAGCTTTCGATTCTTGATAATGTAGGCAAGTGTTATGCGAGGAAAAAAGTAGAGTATAAAAAGCCTTTTGCCATAGCTATGTGAAAGTGAAAAGCATGAATGCTGGAAGCAAGGAATTTAATCAAACATATACCTGTTTATTTGGGTTTTCTGCTCTACTCTAGCTAATTAATGAACCGAGAAATTAATAATATTTTCATCAGTAATAATTCACCTGCAGCTCAATTAAACAACGGTAATTATAATATGACAAGGAGCTGTATCTTATTCAACCGGGCAAGTCGACACAGAACAGATTTATTTATAGCTTCACAGATGATACATCTGATACAGATTTGAGTGTCTTAACGAGTCACTTGATAAGTGATATCGTTTGCGGAGCGAAAACAATTGATGATTGACGACAGGACTATAACAAATGCTATTCACATTCGGTGCTGAATTACTAGACTTCAACTAAATTAAAATTGAGGTTGCGATGTTTTGTGGTATTTATTAAACAAAATTATGAAAAGAAATTCTTTAGCTTTACTAAATTTCGTATTCAGAATGTGGATTTTTTGTTTGGCGCGAGTGGCAAGATTAAGGCCACTTATCTCAAGTAACCTTAATCTCAATTGAGCAACTAAACCATTATGATTACATTTCAAGCATTAATAGACAAGATATTGCGAGCTGAAGATAATTTGGATCAAAATATATTTACAAGGCATTTATCCCTGAGTGTATTAATAAATAGAACCTCATTTTAGAATGATTTAATGCTTGCACCATCGCGCAATGAATCTTTCAAGAGAGTAAATGGTGTCGATATTTACTGGAAGGCTATAGCGAGCTAAAAGATTGCTGACACGCTGACTCTCACTTCCTCTATTTTCATTATCGTTTTTTATAAGGAAATAATGATAGATAAATGACAGCCATTTTTTCGAACGCTGCTGGTGTAGTTCGTAGTCTTTGTCAGTAATAAGAGCGTTTAGAAATTCATTTATATCATCATAGCAATCACTTTCATAGACACCACCATGTATACCCAGAACACTTCTTGAAAGGAGTCCCATGGGTTTTTGATAAAAAACTGCTTCGTACTGAATCGTCGACTGTGTAAAAAGATAGTAATCCGTAGCGTTCAGAAGAGTATGTATATTCTCTTCTGTTTTTATAATGTAAGGTGAGTTAGGTATTTCAATCCCTGTATTGTCATATAATGATAACGGGTGCTCTTGATAAATGATATAAATTTTTCTTTTGATGCACTCTTTCATTATTGCTTTTATCTTTTCGTTGACTTCATCAGTTTTCAGTTTATTGATGGTGCGGTATCGGCTATTATTATGCTTAACAGCAAGTCCGAGCGGTCCATGATTGAATATCGCGATAATAGCGCTTTTTTCAGGAATGCCATACTCTGCTTTGAATTGATCAGTTTCTTTAAAAGCAGTTGAATGGTACTTTCCGATAAGATTATACTTGTTAAGTATTATGGATTTTAGTTTCTCCCACAATTCAGGGTCAGGCACGTATTTATCATATAAATTCTCTATCATCAAACTTGTTAATAATTCTGATTGAAGATAATTATCCCCAATATCCATCATCAGTGTATTTTTTAGGAATCCACGCTCCATTGACCAAAAAGGGATGCCTCTCTGCAATGCAATATTACGTACAATCCAATTCGTTATATCATTACTTTGCCAACCAATTATAGTTGCTGGATTAATAGCGGTTATCAGCTCACTATAAAATGCTATGCCACAATTAGCAATTTCATGTGAAACAGATAGACTACATTGATATTGCGTAGATAATGAGCTAAGAATATCCTCCGTAGCAATAAAATTAGAAGTTCGTACATCAATATTATTGGTATTTTGGTAATGCAAATCCGCAATGTGATAGTGTATGGGTATTGTAAAAAAAGACATATTAGGTAATTCTGTAGTGGTGGCAACAATTAAATGCATGTGTTTTTTTTGAAGCTCAAGAGATAGAGCTTCCCAGAATAAAAAAACACTATCATCTACTTCAACAGGTACATTATTAAATGCTAACACAAGCCCATTGGAGAAAAAATCATCCATTATTAATCTCCGCGTCACAACTATCGCCAATGGGACGATATACAATATGAATAACATCATCATTGCGAGAATTGCGAGGTCTGAAGTATAAAATCGAGGCAGGGCTAAGACCTGTGATGATACCTTTTGCAACATCTGCGCCATCAATAAACCAATCATTATTTATATGTAACTCTTGCATTTGAGAGTCATTGTATGCTTTGTATACGAGGTTTGTTTTTATTCTGGATACAGATATCAGTTCTATACCATTACACTTATCATTCAGTTTCATTACTATTTCTGCCGTAACTATAGGAATATAGAGAGAGTAGCATCCTTCATGAGTATACATAGCGGTTAATTTTTTTGTAACAACAGTAGTGTTGTTAATATAGAGAATATCAACCAATTTCTTGCGGTAGGACGCATCGGTTAAGGACCAAGTAAGCCCATAACGATAACTGCTTAGGAGTGCAATAGATTGTTCTATGCCACTATAACGTAATTCTGTCGGTGTATTAGTAATGTTTATATTGGCATTACTATCAGTTAGTAAAGAAGGTCCAAATTTTTTCATCTGGTAATTATGTTTGCTTAGGTTGTACAGTGTTGAAATCTGATCAGAACCAAGATTGATATCGAATTTCATATTACTGAAACAGCGTATTTCACTTTCTGTTGGGAAATAAATAAAACGGAATAAGTCAATAATTGAGGAAGTAATTTCATACTCTGCTTCGTAAGCCAAATTGGTTGTGGGTGAACCGATAAAATATAATGCTTCGTTCTGTATTTCTCTTATTAAAGATAGATGCTTCTCACTGATACTTGGTGCTTCGCCTACAGGAATACCTTCGTCAGTATAATCTACAGTTGAATTCCGATGAGATGAGCAAAGGGATTCATAAATTGCAATATGGTTTGTCAAGGCTTTGATTGTACGGTAGTCAAAAGTCTCAGGGGTCACTATCCCCGTTCGGTTACTTTTCCATTCCGGGGTATATGAAACAATCATGTAACAACCAGAAATAGTAATAGATAACTCTTCTTGTAAAATGGTTTGCAACAAATTCTGTGTTGTGCCCTCGTACCCTAAATCAACTAATAATAAATGATCGCCAGCCTTAATGCCTGTGCTGTTTATAATATGTTTAATTAGCTTTTTGCGATATTGCATGGAATTATTAATAATATGTTGAGTGTAATTTTTACTGAGGATGATTTTTATTAGCTCGTTGATTTTATAGTTTCCTTGGCTAAGCTTTTTTTTAAGAGAAATCATGTCTTTTTGATTAATTCCAAAGTGTTTGGATACTAATTTCAGTGTCTCGTCGTTAACATATTGATCCGCAATATCATCATCCATACTATTAAAAAGAGTAATGATATGATCACTAATACTTTCTTTTGATATGAAACTTGCGCGAATAGAGCATAAGCGAGAAATATAAACATCATGCGTTTCTATTTCCGGGTGTAAGATATTAAAAGCTAAGCGTGGCATAAAACCATCACGCATTAAAAAAGCAATTTTTGTATTATTTTTCTTTTTATAATCTTCAAAGATTTTATTTGCAAAACAACGCAACGTTGGACCGAGAATGCCCCAGCCAATTAATTTTTGTGCCGATGTCTCATCATCGACATTTTCGGAAAACCAACTATGCCACAAGTTAGGGATAGGCGCTTCTTTGCGTAATTTAGGGAAGATGAGAGTCGCTACGCTCTCTCGTTGTCTAAAAATTTTATTTATTTCATCGTGGGTATGACGAAAATGAATGGCGTCAATGCCCAATTTATTTGGTGAAATAAAATCAGCTGCTTTATTATCACCGATGTGAATTAACTGCGCAGCAGGTACTTTTTCTTGGTTTAAAACCTTATCCCACAGTCCTGTCGTCTTTCCGACTCCGTGTTCGCTTGAACAATAAATATCATCAATCAAATATGAAACTTGAGGTGACAACGATGTTATAATATGCCTTAGCTGTGTTTTATTAAAATAAATGTCACTGACGATGATGGTTTTATATTTTTTTTCTTTCGCAAGCTTCAACAGATTTATGGTTGGCTCATGTAGGAAGCCATATTTTATTTCTGCGGCAATCTCCTTTTGAATATATTCATCAATAAGGGTTGGGTTAGCCAATGGTAACAATTGCTTGTATATTTCAGCTAAATTTACCTCCGAGTGACCACAATTAATCATTTTTTTAGCGCGCGCACGTTGCTCAGCTTGTACCCGACTGACAATATCTATTGAGGGGTCAATGACGGTAAAAACATCTATAGGTGAAGCCATTTTTCGCCAGAAAAGAGTATCGAAGCAATCGAACGAAATTACTCTGGCATTAGAATTTGCAATATATTCATAAAGTTTAGTTAAAGATGTGTATTCTGCTTTCATGCTCGTCACCTAAGGCAAATGAAGTCTATTGTTGCGCTTGCTTGAGCAAAGTTATGCATCGAAAAACGAGGTTTATTTCCTTTTATTCATACGATTCGTACATGGTGGTAGCGCTTCAACAGTGCTTGAAATTTTTTAGTCTCCAAATAACCCCCCATTTCACCCACTATTCTCCCGATTAAAACCCCTCCAGAATCGGATAATCATGCCGATAACTCAACTAACGCAGGGCTGTTTATCGTGAATTCACTCTATACCGCTGAAGGTGTAATGGATAAACACTCGCTGTGGCAGCGTTATGTCCCGCTGGTGCGTCACGAAGCATTGCGCCTCCAGGTGCGCTTGCCGGCGAGCGTGGAACTCGACGATCTGCTACAGGCGGGCGGTATCGGGTTATTGAATGCAGTTGACCGATACGACGCTCTGCAAGGAACGGCATTTACGACTTACGCAGTTCAGCGTATTCGTGGTGCGATGCTGGATGAGCTGCGCAGCCGTGACTGGGTACCGCGCAGTGTTCGCCGCAACGCACGCGAAGTGGCGCATGCGATGGGGCAGCTGGAACAGGAACTGGGACGCAACGCAACGGAAACCGAAGTGGCGGATCGTCTTGGCATTGCTGTTGAAGAGTATCGTCAGATGTTGCTCGATACCAATAATAGCCAACTCTTCTCTTATGACGAGTGGCGAGAAGAGCATGGCGATAGCATCGAGCTGGTGACGGATGAGCACCAGCAAGAAAACCCGTTACACCATTTAATGGAAGGGAATTTACGCCAGCGCGTCATGGAAGCTATTGAAGCTCTGCCTGAACGCGAACAGCTGGTATTGACCCTTTATTACCAGGAAGAGCTTAACCTCAAAGAGATTGGCGCTGTTCTGGAGGTGGGAGAGTCGCGGGTGAGCCAGCTGCACAGCCAGGCCATTAAACGCTTACGAACCAAGCTGGGTAAGTTATAGGTGATTGATTCACCTTAAAAATGCCGCACAACGTATTGACAACCAGGAGTTATCATGACGGTGCAGCAATCTAAAAGACGGCCTTTAAGCCGCTACCTGAAAGACTTTAAACACAGCCAGACGCATTGCGCCCACTGTAACAAGTTACTCGATCGTATCACGCTGGTTCGCCGCGGCGAAATCGTCAATAAGATCGCGATTTCGCGCCTCGACACGTTGATGGACGAAGCAGCATGGCTCGAAGAGCAAAAAGAGTGGGTGGCGCTTTGCCGTTTCTGTGGCGATCTCCATTGCAAAGAGCAAAGCGACTTCTTCGACATTATCGGCTTCAAGCAGTTCCTGTTTGAACAAACGGAGATGAGCCACGGCACCGTTCGCGAATACGTGGTTCGCCTGCGCCGCCTCGGGCAGCATCTGACCGTGAACAACATTTCCCGCGATCTGCTCAAAACCGGTTATCTCGACGAGAACCTGGAGCCGTGGCTGCCTGCGACCAGCACCAACAACTACCGGATTGCGCTGCGCAAGTACGCACAATATAAGGTACAAATGCCGGGTGCCATAAAGCAGAAAGCCCACGCCGGAACAACTTCTGATATATATTAAAAAAGAATAAGATGTAGCGCAGTCGCCTTTGACGTTGCAGGCGATTTCTCTACACTACGTAAAAATTCCACTATATCGGGGTATTTATGAAATTTGCACTTCTGGGTCGTCAGGCGCTGATGGGTGTTATGGCCGTTGCGCTGGTTGCGGGCATGAGCGTGAAAACGTTCGCCGCAGAAAACCTGCTGAATAAAGTAAAAGAGCGCGGTACGCTGCTGGTCGGGCTGGAAGGAACCTATCCTCCGTTCAGCTTCCAGGGCGATGACGGCAAGCTGACCGGTTTTGAAGTGGAGTTTGCTGAAGAGCTGGCGAAACACCTCGGCGTGAAAGCGTCCCTGAAACCGACCAAATGGGACGGTATGCTGGCGTCGCTGGATTCGAAACGCATTGACGTGGTCATCAACCAGGTCACCATCTCTGACGAGCGTAAGAAGAAGTATGACTTCTCCACCCCGTATACCGTGTCCGGTATTCAGGCGCTGGTGAAGAAAGGCAACGAAGGCACCATCAAAACGGCTGCGGACCTGAAAGGGAAGAAAGTCGGTGTCGGTCTGGGAACCAACTACGAAGAGTGGCTGCGCCAGAACGTTCAGGGCGTGGATATCCGCACCTATGATGATGACCCGACGAAATACCAGGATCTGCGCGTGGGCCGTACCGACGCCATTCTGGTTGATCGCCTGGCAGCACTGGATCTGGTGAAGAAAACCAACAACACCCTGGCGGTAGCGGGTGATGCGTTCTCTCGTCAGGAATCCGGCGTGGCCGTTCGTAAAGGTAACGAAGACCTGGTGAAAGCGATTGATTCCGCGATTGCTGACATGCAAAAAGACGGTAGCCTGAAGGCGCTTTCCGAGAAGTGGTTCGGGGCAGACGTCACGAAATAAGTTTCTGACGTTAAAAAAGGCGCTTTTAAAAGCGCCTTTTTTATTTCTTACGCGTCTGCGTGCATAATGAAAAATATCACATTTTGTCTGAGTTACCGGAGCATCCATGTCACTACAGAATTTAACGCGCTTTCCCCGCCTGGAGTTCATCGGCGCGCCGACGCCGCTGGAGTATCTCCCTCGATTTTCTGATTATTTAGGGCGCGATATTTTTATTAAGCGTGATGACGTGACGCCCATGGCGATGGGGGGCAACAAGCTGCGCAAGCTGGAGTTTCTGGCGGCGGACGCCCTGCGCGAAGGTGCGGATACGCTCATCACTGCCGGGGCCATCCAGTCCAACCACGTTCGCCAGACGGCGGCCGTGGCGGCGAAGCTTGGGCTCCACTGCGTGGCGTTGCTGGAAAACCCGATTGGCACGCGGGCTGAAAACTATCTCACCAACGGTAACCGCCTGCTGTTAGACCTGTTTAACGTGCAGGTTGAGATGGTTGACGCGCTGACCGACCCGACCGCCCAGCTCGATGAGCTGGCGACGCGTCTGGAAGCGCAGGGTTTTCGCCCCTACGTTATCCCCGTCGGCGGTTCGAATGCGCTGGGCGCGCTGGGGTACGTGGAAAGCGCGCTGGAAATCGCGCAGCAGTGCGAGGGGGCGGTGAGTCTCTCCTCCGTCGTGGTCGCGTCCGGCAGTGCGGGCACCCATGCCGGGCTGGCGGTGGGGCTGGAGCAACTGCTTCCGGAGGTCGAACTGATTGGCGTGACGGTGTCCCGCAGCGTGGCGGATCAGAAGCCGAAAGTGGTTACGCTACAGCAGGCGGTTGCAGAGCAGTTGGAGCTGAAGGCGAAGGCCGATATTCTGCTCTGGGATGACTATTTTGCGCCGGGTTACGGCACGCCGAACGAAGAGGGAATGGAAGCGGTGAAACTGCTGGCGCGCCTCGAGGGCATACTGCTCGATCCGGTCTATACCGGCAAAGCGATGGCCGGACTGATCGACGGCATTGCGCAAAAACGCTTTAAGGATGAAGGGCCGATTTTATTTGTCCATACCGGCGGAGCGCCTGCGCTGTTTGCCTATCATCCTCATGTCTAAAAATCAGGTCGAAAAATAATAATGCAAGAAAGTATTCAACTGGTTATTGATTCTCTGCCGTACCTGCTGAAAGGTGCGGTATTTACGTTGCAGCTCAGTATCGGCGGGATGTTCTTTGGGCTGGTACTGGGATTTATACTGGCCTTAATGCGCTTGTCGCCTGTCCTGCCGGTGCGCTGGCTGGCGCGCTTTTATATCTCCGTGTTTCGCGGTACGCCGCTTATCGCCCAGCTCTTTATGATCTACTACGGCTTACCGCAGTTTGGTATCGAGCTGGATCCGATTCCGGCGGCGATGATTGGCCTGTCGCTCAATACCGCGGCGTACACCTCCGAAACCCTGCGTGCGGCCATCTCCTCCATTGACAAAGGGCAGTGGGAAGCGGCGGCCAGTATCGGGATGACGCCCTGGCAGACGCTGCGCCGGGCCATCCTGCCGCAGGCGGCACGCGTGGCGCTTCCGCCGCTCAGCAACAGCTTTATCAGCCTGGTGAAAGATACCTCCCTGGCGGCAACGATTCAGGTTCCGGAGCTTTTCCGTCAGGCACAGCTCATTACCTCCCGTACGCTTGAGGTCTTTACCATGTATCTGGCCGCCTCGCTGATTTACTGGGTGATGGCGACGGTGCTCTCTGCTCTGCAAAACTACTTCGAAAACCAGCTTAACCGCCAGGAGCGTGATCCAAAATGAGTGCAATTGACGTCAAAAACCTGGTGAAAAAATTCCACGGTCAAACGGTGCTCCACGGGATCGATCTGGAAGTCGAGCAGGGCGAAGTGGTGGCGATTATTGGACCGAGCGGTTCGGGTAAGACGACGCTGCTGCGCAGCATTAACCTGCTTGAACAGCCGGAAGGCGGTACCATCCGCGTCGGGGAGATCACGATTGATACCGGGAAATCCATCAGCCAACAGAAAGGGTTGATTCGCCGCCTGCGCCAGCATGTCGGCTTTGTTTTCCAGAACTTCAACCTTTTCCCGCATCGTACTGTGCTGGAGAACATCATCGAAGGGCCGGTGATCGTTAAAGGTGAGCCAAAAGAAGAAGCGACGGCGCGGGCTCGCGAACTGCTCGCCAAAGTCGGGCTGGCAGGGAAAGAGACCAGCTATCCGCGTCGCCTGTCGGGCGGGCAGCAGCAGCGCGTGGCGATTGCGCGCGCGCTGGCGATGCGCCCGGACGTGATCCTGTTTGATGAACCGACCTCTGCGCTCGATCCGGAACTGGTGGGCGAGGTGCTGAACACCATTCGCCAGCTGGCACAGGAGAAACGTACGATGGTGATCGTGACCCATGAAATGAGCTTTGCGCGCGATGTCGCTGACAGAGCCATCTTTATGGATCAGGGACGGATTGTGGAGCAGGGGCCAGCGAAAAGCCTGTTCGCTAACCCTCAACAGCCGCGAACCCGTCAATTCCTTGAAAAATTCCTTATGCAGTAGCATTTTTGCACGCATTTGCTCCAGAAAATGACTCTGGAGCAAATTATTCTCCCTCTGCGCGAGGGCTTCTGTTTTTTTATTCCATCCAGATCGGATAAACCTTATCGATAGTAAAGTTAATTGTGCTATTGCCGATATTTTGTGGCTAGAAAAAAGTTTTATGTGTTAGCTTATATTCACCATAATAATGATTATCTGTTCAGAGGCTTCATTTAGTAAGTATGAAGGATTTAGACTTTTTCACCTGGCGACGGGATTGCTCCCTCCGGTTTCAGGAATTGACCTGTGCCGCCGAGGTATATCAGGAGCTGGAGCGACAAACTCAGGCGCTGGAATTCGATTATTACGCGCTCTGCGTGCGCCATCCCGTGCCATTTACCCGCCCTAAGATCTCCCTGCAAACCACTTACCCAAAATTGTGGATGGCGCAATATCAATCCGCGAACTATTTCGCGATTGATCCGGTTTTAAAACCGGAGAATTTCATTCAGGGCCATCTCCCCTGGACAGATGCATTATTCGCCGAGGCGCAGGAATTATGGCACAGCGCCCAGGATCACGGTTTACGCTCGGGAATAACGCAGTGCCTGATGCTGCCAAATCATGCGCTTGGTTTCCTGTCAGTGTCTCGTACGCGTGTACAGGAAGGGCCATTAGCCCATGAAGAAATAGAGCTGCGGTTGCAAATGCTGGTGCAAATGGCCTTAACCTCGCTGATGCGTTTTGACGATGAGATGGTCATGCCGCCGGAAATGAAATTCAGCAAGCGCGAGCGTGAAATTCTGAAATGGACTGCGGAAGGGAAGACGTCAGCGGAAATAGCGATCATTCTCTCGATCTCAGAGAATACCGTTAACTTCCATCAGAAGAATATGCAGAAGAAATTCAACGCGCCCAACAAGACGCAGATCGCGTGCTATGCGGCGGCCACGGGACTGATTTGACGCAGTAAAACGTTCTGCGTGACAGACGAGCGAACGGCTGAATGCACTGCATCCAGCCGTTTTTTGTTACTGACGGTACGCTTGCTTGATTTGCTTAACGGTGTTAGCAAATACCGCTGATTCAGCCTGGTCTTCCATCTCCGCGATTTGTTTTTCCATTTTAATGATCACACGACCGGCATCAGCCTGGCCCATCGCCTGCAGCATCAGCGTTAGCAGCGCTTTCAGGCAGTTTACTTCCTGTGCCAGTTCCTGGTTATTCTCCGCAGTGGCAAATTCAGGTGTGCTCATTTATTTTCCTCATTATTAAACGGCGCTAAAGCGCGACGACGAAAGTCAAGGCGGCGGAGTATACCACAAGCTGAAGCAAAAAATGCAGCGGTTGTTTTTCGTACTTTTACGCCGATGTTTAATTGCGTAAACAGATCGTACCGGTAAACTCAACCCGCTTAATGATTATTAATTGTTTAGGTCGGGTTCACTTGCCGTTAATTATTGTTACAAAAAGTTGAACCCTGTTTTTGCGCAGGTTAAGCCAGCCCGTTTTTTGTAACTTTTTGAATACAGATGGTTAAAAAAAGCTGCAAGAGCCCTGAATGCACGGGCTCTCTTTCCACCGCCTGTACAGCCTAATTTCCAAAAACGAGAGCAAAATCGAATAGCCGGTTTTTTAACGTTTTAATCTTGTCAGGAAAACCGTTAATATAAACCAAATTATCACACAGTAGCGTTATCCCTATTCTGGAGACATTTCCTTTGATCAACGTCCTTCTTGTTGATGACCACGAACTGGTGCGCGCAGGGATACGACGCATTCTTGAAGATATTAAAGGTATTAAAGTTGCCGGTGAGGCATGCTGTGGCGAAGATGCGGTAAAATGGTGCCGTACCCACTCCGCCGATGTGGTGCTGATGGATATGAACATGCCCGGTATCGGTGGTCTTGAAGCAACACGCAAAATCGCGCGTACCTTTGTAGACACTAAAGTCATCATGCTGACGGTGCATACCGAAAATCCACTGCCCGCGAAAGTGATGCAGGCGGGCGCGGCGGGTTACCTGAGTAAAGGTGCTGCACCGCAGGAGGTTGTCAATGCTATCCGTTCCGTGTATGCCGGACAGCGTTATATTGCGTCCGACATCGCTCAGCAGATGGCGCTGAGTCAGATCGAGCCCGAGAAAACCGAATCACCCTTTGCCAGTTTGTCCGAGCGTGAATTGCAGATTATGCTGATGATCACCAAAGGTCAGAAGGTGAATGAGATCTCGGAACAGCTGAATCTCAGCCCGAAAACGGTAAACAGCTATCGTTATCGGATGTTCAGTAAACTGAACATTCATGGTGACGTCGAACTGACGCATCTGGCCATCCGACATGGTTTGTGTAATGCGGAGACGTTGTTAAGTCAGTGAGTGATGTGTTCGATTCAAAAGCATTTCTGAAAACCGTAACCAGCCAGCCTGGCGTCTATCGCATGTATGACGCTGGCGGTACGGTTATCTATGTGGGGAAGGCAAAAGATCTTAAAAAACGCCTTTCCAGCTATTTTCGCAGTAACCTGGCCTCCCGTAAGACCGAAGCGCTGGTCTCACTCATTCAGAATATTGATGTTACCGTCACGCATACAGAGACAGAAGCGCTGCTGCTTGAGCACAACTATATTAAGCTCTACCAGCCGCGCTATAACGTCCTGCTGCGCGATGATAAATCCTATCCGTTTATCTTTCTGAGCGGCGACACCCATCCGCGCCTCGCCATGCACCGTGGTGCAAAACATGCGAAGGGTGAATATTTCGGGCCGTTCCCCAACGGCTATGCCGTGCGAGAAACGCTGGCGCTGCTGCAAAAAATCTTCCCGATCCGCCAGTGTGAAAACAGCGTTTACCGTAACCGTTCGCGGCCATGCCTGCAGTACCAGATTGGACGCTGCCTGGGGCCGTGCGTGGCCGGGCTGGTCAGTGAAGACGAGTATGCCCAGCAGGTGGAGTATGTGCGCCTGTTCTTAGCCGGCAAGGACGATCAGGTCTTAACCCAGCTGATTGCGCGGATGGAAAAAGCCAGCGTCGCACTCGAATTCGAAGAGGCCGCGCGTATCCGCGACCAAATCCAGGCGGTGCGAAGAGTCACGGAGAAACAGTTTGTCTCAAATACCGGTGACGATCTCGACGTCATCGGCGTGGCCTTTGACGCCGGAATGGCCTGCGTGCACGTGCTGTTTATTCGCCAGGGCAAAGTGCTCGGCAGCCGCAGCTATTTCCCGAAAGTGCCTGGCGGTACCGAACTGGGCGAAGTGGTGGAAACCTTTGTCGGCCAGTTCTATCTGCAGGGCAGCCAGATGCGCACGCTGCCTTCTGAGATCCTGCTCGATTTTAATCTTGACGATAAAACCCTGCTGGCCGATTCGCTCTCTGAACTGGCGGGGCGCCGGGTCAATGTTCAAACCAAACCGCGCGGCGATCGCGCGCGCTATCTGAAGCTGGCGCGGACCAACGCGGCAACGGCGCTGAGCACGAAGCTGTCGCAGCAGTCGACGGTGCACCAGCGTTTAACGGCCCTGGCGGCGCTGCTGAAGCTTCCGGAAGTGAAACGGATGGAGTGTTTCGACATCAGCCATACGATGGGTGAACAGACGGTCGCGTCCTGCGTGGTATTTGATGCTAACGGTCCGCTGCGCGCCGAGTATCGCCGCTATAACATCACCGGCATCACGCCGGGCGATGACTATGCGGCGATGAATCAGGTGCTGCGTCGTCGCTATGGTAAAGCCATAGAAGAGAGCAAGATCCCCGATGTGATCCTGATTGACGGCGGGAAAGGGCAGCTCGGCCAGGCGAAAGCGGTATTTGAATCGCTTGATGTCAGCTGGGATAAAAACCATCCGCTGCTGCTGGGCGTCGCAAAAGGGGCCGATCGTAAGGCCGGTCTGGAGACACTGTTCTTCGAGCCGGAAGGTGAGGGCTTCAGCCTGCCGCCGGACTCTCCGGCGCTGCACGTCATTCAGCATATTCGCGATGAATCGCACGATCACGCCATCAGCGGTCACCGCAAAAAACGGGCGAAGGTGAAAAACACCAGCTCACTCGAGACGATCGAAGGCGTGGGGCCAAAACGTCGCCAGATGCTGCTGAAGTATATGGGCGGATTGCAAGGATTACTCAACGCCAGCATGGAGGAAATTGCAAAAGTGCCGGGTATTTCGCAAGGGCTGGCAGAAAAGATCTACTACTCGTTGAAACATTGAGGGCTCTGTAGCAACATAGAGCTAAATTTTACTGACAACAAATAGTTACCGTCACTATGCAATATAACATCCCTACGTTGCTCACTCTTTTTCGTGTCGTACTCATCCCGTTCTTTGTGCTGGCGTTTTACCTGCCGGTTGTCTGGGCACCCTTTGCCTGCGCATTGATCTTCCTTATTGCAGCGGTAACAGACTGGTTTGATGGCTATCTGGCCCGCCGCTGGAATCAAAGCACCCGTTTTGGCGCTTTCCTCGATCCGGTGGCGGATAAGGTGATGGTTGCTATCGCGATGGTGCTGGTGGCCGAGCACTATCACACCTGGTGGGTGACGCTGCCTGCGGCAACCATGATCGGCCGTGAGATTATTATCTCTGCGCTGCGCGAGTGGATGGCGGAACTGGGGAAACGCAGCAGCGTGGCGGTCTCGTGGATTGGTAAAGTGAAAACGACGGCGCAGATGGCGGCGCTGGTCTGGATGCTGTGGCGTCCGAACGCCTGGGTTGAGTGGGCGGGGATTGGCCTCCTGTGGGTGGCGGCAGTGCTGACGCTATGGTCAATGCTGCAATATTTGAACGCTGCGCGCGGAGATTTGCTTGATCAGTGATCGTTTCGCCGTAATTTTCAGCAAACGATCCGGGGATGCAAAAAATAACGTTGACTCATAACGTCATATCAGTAGAATGCAACGCATCGAACGGCGGCACAGCAAGCCGGACGATAATGAAATCAAGTGGTTAGAGATTTACTTGATGACATGCGGGAATAGCTCAGTTGGTAGAGCACGACCTTGCCAAGGTCGGGGTCGCGAGTTCGAGTCTCGTTTCCCGCTCCAGATTAAAGACATGCGCATTAGCGGGTGTCAGTTTGAAAAGTTTTACGGCGCGTTAGCAAAGCGGTTATGTAGCGGATTGCAAATCCGTCTAGTCCGGTTCGACTCCGGAACGCGCCTCCACTTTCTTCCCTGGCCGGATGGTGGAATCGGTAGACACAAGGGATTTAAAATCCCTCGGCGTTCGCGCTGTGTGGGTTCAAGTCCCACTCCGGCTACCATGGGAAACAAAGAATAATCAAAGCAATAAGCAGTGTCGTGAAACCACCGAAAGGTGGTTTTTTTGTATCTGCAATTCACGTATTAACTGCACATATTCCCCGGATGACCTCGATTTAATTAACTCATTTTACGTGCGCGTTTTGGGTCAAAACATAGTGACTTAACGTGTCCGATTGCGTGTTTTCAGGTATTATCAAAACCCTATTTCCTTCTATATTTCCCGGCATTTCGGGCTGGCATTCTCATACCAGGATGATTCATGAACGACAAAATCAGTCAGGATACGATCAATAAAGCCCTGTGGGCCGCGTGTGATACGTTCCGTGGCACCATCAGTGCTGATACCTATAAAGACTTTATCCTTACCATGCTGTTCCTCAAGTACATTTCTGATGTCTGGCAGGATCACTATGACGAATATAAAGAACATTATGGCGATGCGCCGGAGCTGATTGAAGCCATGATGGCAAACGAGCGTTTTGTGTTACCGAAAAGCGCCAGCTTTTATGCGCTGTATGAACGCCGTCATGAGCCGGGTAACGGTGAGCGTATTGATCAGGCACTACACGCTATTGAAGAAGCCAACGGCACCAAACTGAAAGATGCCGGGAAAAGCGTGTTCCAGGATATTTCGTTTAACACTGACCGCTTGGGTGAAGAAAAACAGAAGAACACCATCCTGCGCCAGCTGCTGGAAGACTTTGCCGGTGAAGATCTTAACCTGAAGCCAAGCCGTGTAGGTACGCTGGACGTTATCGGTAATGCCTATGAATATCTGATCAAAAACTTTGCTGCCAGTGGTGGACAGAAGGCCGGTGAGTTCTATACCCCTCCGGAGGTCTCGGACCTGATTGCTGAACTGCTTGATCCGCAACCGGGTGACACCATCTGTGACCCTGCCTGTGGTTCTGGTTCGTTGTTAATGAAGTGTGGGCGTAAAATTGTCTCCGGGCATGACAGCCGTAATTATGCGTTGTTTGGTCAGGAAGCGATCGGTTCTACGTGGTCGCTGGCGAAAATGAATATGTTCCTGCACGGGGAAGACAACCATAAAATCGAATGGGGCGATACCATTCGTAACCCGAAGCTGCTCGATAAAAATGGCGACCTGATGCTGTTTGATATAGTGACCGCTAACCCGCCGTTCAGCCTGGATAAGTGGGGACATGACGAGGCCGAGAACGATAAGTTTGGTCGTTTCCGTCGCGGTGTGCCGCCGAAGACTAAAGGCGATTACGCCTTTATCTCGCATATGATAGAAACCCTGAAACCGGGGACAGGTCGTATGGGCGTAGTCGTACCACACGGTGTGCTGTTCCGTGGCTCCAGCGAAGGTAAAATTCGCCAGAAACTGATTGATGAAAATCTGCTGGATGCTGTGATTGGCCTGCCTGAAAAACTGTTCTACGGTACGGGTATTCCCGCTGCGATTCTGATTTTCAAGAAGCAGAAAGTGGATGACAAGGTGCTGTTTATTGACGCCAGCCGCGAATTTAAGGCGGGTAAAAATCAGAACCAACTCAGCGTAGAAAATATCCAGAAGATCGTTAAAACCTATCAAGAAGGCGATAACGTCGAGAAATATGCCTACCTTGCCAGCCTGAAAGAGATTCAGGACAACGACTATAACCTCAATATTCCACGCTATGTTGATACTTTCGAGGAAGAGGATGAGATTGATTTATTGGCTGTTCGCGTTGAACGCGAGGAATTGAAGGCGGAACTGGCGAAACTGGAAACGGAGATGGCGGGGTATCTGAAGGAGTTGGGTTATGGTGCCTAAGGGGTGGTCAATCGTACATGTAAGTGACTTATTTGAGGTCCAGCTTGGGAAAATGCTTAATAAAGAGGCAAAGGCAAAAGGACCTCAGTTTAAATATTTGGGCAACTCCAATGTCAAATGGGGAAGCTTTGAACTATCAAACCTAAATACGATGTTTTTTAATGAAAGAGAAATTAATAAATTTTCGTTAAGAGTTGATGATATCGTTATGTGTGAAGGTGGTGAGGTCGGGCGTTGCGCAATTTGGCAGGGCCAAGAAGAACATATTTATTATCAAAAAGCGTTACATCGACTTCGTAGCAAAGGAAAAGTTAGTCCTTATTTTTTTCAAGCCTATATTGAGAGTATTGCTGGAACAAAGTTACTGGATGATTACACAACTCGAACAAGTATTGCTCATCTTACGAGAGAGAAGCTGTTAGCTTTACCTGTAGTTCTTCCCCCTCTTCCTGAACAGAAAAAAATCGCCCAAATTCTGTCAACTTGGGATAAGGCAATTGCGGTGACGGAAAAGCTTCTCGCCAACAGCCAGCAGCAGAAAAAATCCCTGATGCAACAATTGCTAACAGGGAAGAAAAGACTATTTAGTGAGAATGGCGAAAGATTCCATGCGAATTGGTCATATCTATCAATAGCCTCAGTATTTAGCATTATTACTGATTATGTCGCCAGTGGTAGCTTTGCCTCGTTAAGAGAAAATGTTTCAGTATCAGATGATGAAGATTTTGCTCACTATGTGAGACAAACTGATTTATCTGCGAGATTTAAGAATGATAATTTGAAGTGGGTTGACAAAAAAAGTTATGAGTTTCTTAAAAAATCCAATCTTTATGAAGGTGATATTCTTTTTGTAAATATCGGTGATTTAGGTAGGGTTTACTATATGCCAAAATTGAGTAAGCCAGCTACTGTTGCGCCAAATTTAGTAGTGTTGAGAGTGAATCATCAAAATGATTCTAAGTTCATTTACTATTTACTAGATAGCGATGTTGGTCAAAAAGAAATAGATAAAATAAAAAGTGGTACAGGCCTACCGAAAATCAGCAAAACAGAATTTAAAACGATGGGATTTAGTATACCCTCATTAGCTGAACAACAAAAAATCGCCGCTGTCCTGTCCGCTGCCGACGCCGAAATCTCCACCTTGGAGAAAAAAATCGCCTGCCTGAAAGACGAGAAAAAAGCCCTGATGCAGCAATTACTGACCGGGAAACGTCGTGTCAAAGTAGAAGCTGAAGAAGCCGTGAGTGCTTAACGCGAAGAACAAGGAAAGCTCATGAACCAGACGTACACGCCAAAGTTCCAGGAAGAATACAGCGCCAAAATTCCGGCGCTGACATTACTAACCAGCCTTGGCTGGACGTTTTTATCCCCGAAACAGATCATGGGTTATCGTGGTTATAAACAGGATGAGGTGGTGCTGCGTCCGGTTCTGCGTGAGGCGTTGTCGAAGCGTTCCTTTATGGCGAGCGGTAAAACTTGCCAGTTATCGGAAAAGGCACTGGATAACCTGATATCGCAGGTTTGTTCTCCGGCGTTGAACGAAGGGCTGCTGAAAGCCAATGAGCGGATGTATAACCATCTGCTCTACGGGATCGCCGTGACCGAGTTTGTCGATGGTAAGAAGGTCAACCCCACCATTGCGCTGATTGACTGGGAACATCCGGAAAATAACCAGTTCCACTTTACTGAAGAATTTACGGTATTGCGGTCAGGCGGTGTTGAAACCCGCAGACCGGATATTGTCTGTTTTGTTAATGGTATTCCGCTGGCTGTTATTGAAGCGAAAAGCCCGGCTGGTCACGGCAAGAAAGGGCCAACCATTGACGAGGGGATATCCCAGAGTATCCGAAATCAGCTCAATGATGAAATCCCGCAGCTGTTTGCCTACAGCCAGATATTACTGTCGATTAACGGGCATGACGGGCGCTACGGTACCTGTCATACACCAATGAAATTCTGGGCGGCATGGCGCGAAGAAGATATTACTGACGCGAAGATGTATGCGCTGCGCAACCATAAGTTATCGACTGAACAAATTCATGCGTTGTTTGATCATCGTCCTTCAGCCGATCTCGACTGGTACCAACAGTTAGTAGCCGCTGGTGAACTGGCTGTCAGTGGACAGGATAAGCTGCTTATCAGCCTGCTTTCGCCGGAACGTCTGCTGGAGATGACCCGCTTCTTCACCCTGTTTGATAAAAAGACCGGCAAGATTGTCGCCCGCTATCAGCAGGTGTTCGGGATTAAAAGACTGCTGGAACGCATCAGTATTCGCAGACCGGATGGGGGCAGGGAAGGTGGGGTGATCTGGCATACCACGGGGTCAGGTAAATCGTACACCATGGTTTTCCTCAGCAAGGCGCTGATCCTTCATGACAGCCTGAAGCAGTGTCGCATTGTGGTGGTGACGGACCGTGTCGATCTTGAAGGGCAGCTCAGCGGTACTTTCGCTTCTGGTGGAGAACTGGCCGGGAAGGATGATAAGGCCAAAGCGATGGCGACCTCAGGTCAGAAGCTGGCACTGCAAATTGGCTCTGGTAAAGAACGTATAATCTTTACCCTTATCCAGAAATTTAACTCAGCGACAAAATTGCCTGAATGCGTCAACACCAGCCCCGACATCATCGTTCTGATTGATGAAGGACACCGTAGCCAGGGGGGGGAGAACCATGTGCGAATGAAACTGGCACTGCCGAACGCCGCCTTTGTGGCATTTACTGGAACGCCATTACTAAAAGAAGATAAGACCACCAATAAATTCGGGCCGATTGTCCATGCTTATACCATGCAGCGGGCGGTAGAAGATCAGGCCGTGACGCCTCTGCTTTATGAGGAACGTATTCCTGATCTTGAGGTAAACGACCGGGCAATAGATGCGTGGTTTGACCGTATTACCGATGGGTTAAGTGAAGCGCAAAAAGACGACCTTAAGCGTAAATACGCCCGTAAAGGTGAGGTTTACAGTGCAGATGACCGCATCCGACTGATCGCGCTGGATATCGCCACTCACTTTTCGAAATACATTAATGACGGGCTGAAAGGGCAACTTGCCTGCGACAGCAAAATCTCCGCCATTAAGTATAAAAAGTATCTTGATGAAGCCGGGTTGTTTGAATCAGCAGTGGTGATCAGCCCGCCGGATACCAGGGAAGGGAACACCGAGGTAGATGAAAGCAAACTACCGGAAGTGACGAAATGGTGGAAGGATAACGTCGGCACCCAGGATGAGTCTGTGTATACCCGCAATATCATTAGCCGTTTCGATACCGATGATAAGCTCAAATTGCTGATCGTAGTTGATAAACTGCTCACCGGGTTTGATGAACCGAAGAATACCGTGCTGTATATCGACAAACCGCTTAAGTCCCACAACCTAATCCAGGCGATTGCCCGGGTGAACCGACTGCATCCACTGAAAAAGTTTGGCCTGCTGATTGATTATCGCGGCATTCTGGCTGAGCTGGACACCACTATCGGTAAATATCAGGATCTCGCCTCCCGAACCCAGGGAGGATACGACATCAAGGATATTGACGGGCTGTACAGCGCCATGAGCTCTGAATACAAGCGCCTGCCGCATCTGTATAACCAGCTGTGGGCCATATTTGCTGGTGTCAAAAACAAAAATGATACTGAGCAGTTACGTGCGGTACTGGTGCCTAAAATGGAAGAACGTGACGGAGAGATGGTCGATATCCATCAGAAAACCCGTGATGATTTCTTCGAGGTGTTAACGGCCTTTGCCGGATGCCTGAAAGTGGCACTGCAGTCCGCTACCTTCTTCACCGATAAGAGCTTTACGGAACAAGACCGAAATCTCTATAAAGAAACCGTAAAACAGATGTCCAGCCTGCGACAGTGGGCAATGCAGGTCAGCGGCGAGCAGGTCAATTATGACGACTACGCTGAGCAGGTGAAAAAACTGCTGGATAAGCATGTCACCGGCGTTGAGGTTCGTGAACCGGATGGCGTGTATGAAGTCGGTAAAATGGGCAAGAGTGAAAAGCCCGAAGAGTGGGACAACAATAAAACCCGCAATGAAACCGACATCATTAAAACCCGTGTGACAAAGATGATTGAGCAGGAGCTGCGTGATGACCCGTATGCTCAGGAGGCCTTTTCCAAACTCCTGCGCATGGCAATCGAAGAGGCTGAAAAACTGTTCGACCATCCACTGAAACAATACCTCCTATTCCGTGAGTTTGAAGAAAAAGTTGAAGCCCGTAAGCTCGGCGATATCCCGGATGCACTGGCGGTAAACAAGCATGCTCAGGCGTATTACGGTGTATTTAAAAAAGAGCTACCGGAGGTTTTTGCGATTAACGACATTCAGGTGCAGGAGAAGTGGACGAAGCTGGCTTTTGAAGTGGACTGCATTATCGTCAAAGCAGTGGCAGAAAACTCCCTGAACCCTCAGGATATCGAGAAAGCAGTCAAGACAAATCTCTTACCGCTGCTGTTTACGGCCTGCCGGGAAATAGGGGCCGGAATGAACCAGGTAAACCGTATTGTGGAAACTATCATCCAGATACTGCGCGTTGGTTTGATGAAATCATGAGTGAAAAAGAGTCGCCAGCAATGAAAGCTATACGCATTGTCTATGGTGATGAAGCCATTGCCATACAGTGTGTTCCGCGTCAGGTCGTTAAGGGCAGGGTGCTCATCAAGGTGCATCCGGACTGCCGGGTTGTGGCCTCTGTACCGCCAGAAACACCGGAGCACGAGGTGTTGTCTGCGCTGAAAAAAAGAAGTCGCTGGATATACCAGCAACTGCGTGATTTCAGGGAGCAACAGACGCACATTGTTCCGCGTCAGTATGTCAGCGGAGAAAGCCATTACTATCTTGGCAGGCAATATCAGTTGAAAGTGACAGAAGACGCTACGGTGCCGCAACGAGTGAAAATGTTGCGTGGGCGACTGGAAGTGTCGGTCAGGCACAAATCGGCAGAAAAAGTTAAAGCGTTGCTGGCCGAATGGTATCGGGAACGCGCCAGAGATGTCTTCCAACGCAGACTAGATTTATTGATACCGCAGACCCTTTGGGTTAGTGAGCGTCCCCCGATACGTTTGCGGGCGATGCAAACGCAATGGGGTAACTGTTCAGCAAAAGGCTGTCTGACCCTGAATCCATGGCTGGTTAAGGCATCCTCAGAATGTATCGACTATGTCTTGCTACATGAGTTATGCCATGTTGCTGAGCACAACCACAGCGAGGAGTTTTACCGTCTGATGGGGCAGGTTATGCCGGGCTGGGAAAAGGTTAAGAAACGGCTGGACGGGATGGCTGGGATGTTGTTGGCTGATATGTGATTTTGGGGCTTATTCTAATTTAGAAACTAATCGGGGAAGTTATGTATTCAGTATCAAAGTATATTTTTTATACCACTCTGATTCTTTATGTCCTGACATTACTAACTGTCAGCTATGTTGGTGTCTGTTTAACTTATGTGGCTATTCCGGTGATTGTTGTTTCTGGATTATTAATGAAACTTCTCGGTAAAAGAAAGAGTAAATCAGGAGAAGTATCAAATGTCGTAGCCAGGGTGCTAAATGATACAAATGCCGGGCTGGAACGTTTTAATGAAGGCATGCACTGGTTCAATGAGAAAAACAGAATCATAAATGAAAAAACAAAACCTCTTAACGAACAAATTCATGCAATAAGAATGAAAATGATTGAGTCGGAGGTAAAGTTAAAATATGAAAATGACCCTGAAAAAAGAAAAACACTTAATGTTTTAATTGAAAGTATGGAAAAAGATATCAGGATTATACAATCCCAGAAACATGAAATTAAAATGGCGATAGAGATAAATATTGTCCGCAAGAGGATTAATGAATAATGTTTGAGTTTTCTGCATAGATATTGATTAATGTTGACAGTTTTCAATAACTAAAATATCAAACAAATGGCATAGTAAACATGATTGTTAAAGGGAGGTTGAATTGCATTCTGAAGCGTTGGCTATCGAATTTATTGAACAACTCAAAGGCATCTCGGTTGAGGATGATGTTGAATTCAATTTTTTTGAATTGGGAGGTTCCGGATATCTCGAAAACCCAACAACGGATTTGATGGCTTTGTTTATGGGAGCCCAGAAAATGGTGCCGCCATGGTTGCTAAAAGCATTGTTATGTTGCCTGGATGATTCCCTCGATGTTGATGAAATTGATTTCACCTCTCTGGAATTAATGAGAGAGGCCAGAACAGAGGATGGGAAATATCTTGATATTCTTATCAGACATGATGAATTCATCATAGGTATTGAGCATAAAGTTTTGGCTGATACATATAATCCTTTTCCCAGCTATGTAAGTCTCATTGATAGCTACGGCGGCAACAATCAAAATCTTTTTCGTTGTATATTAAAGCCTGATGGTAACTGCGCTAAAGGCGTAGACGGTTGGCGACTGATCAATTATTCATTGCTGCTGGAAAGCGCCATCCGACGTCTGGGGTTAGAGATGATGAATCAAGATTTCAGCAAGTGGACAGTTTTTTATCAGGAGTTTTTAAGTCATCTTAAAAAATTGAGTGAGGCTGGTATGGATAATGTATCTGATAAAAATGTTGAGTTTGTTACTGAAAATTTCTCGGCTTTGATAAAGTCGGTTAAATTGCTGGAAATGTACCAAAATGCAATCACGGAGGAAGCGAAATCGGTTGTCTCAGAAGTACTGCCTGATATTCATATAGCAACAGGAATTAATAACTGGAAGGGTTACTATAAAGCAATTCATCTTATGCCAGGATGCTGGGGGCAAGGTAAAACAGGAGTTACACTAGTTTACCGCCCTAATGAAGATGGAAGAGGTGAAGCAGAATTCTACGTAAATGGTTGGATACATTCAGATGATTACTCTGAAGTTAATGCACTAAAAGAAGAAATACGAGTTGCTTTAAGTACTGGTAATTTTATTCCAACTGCCAGCCCTGAAGACTACGAGGTATTAATTACAGGGAAGGGACAAGTACTTGAGCTGAGCTTTTGGGGGAATACGAGAAGCAAAAAAGATGCACTGGTACTTCTTAAGGATATGACTAAGTGGATTGACTCAAAAATAAGAACATAAGTAACATCACTGAGTGAAAACGCTCTGCTTTAACTTGGGGATTATTAGGCTGGGAATTAAAGTATCGAATGAAAAGATATTGAAATAAAAGGAGAATATTCAAATGATTTATCAGTGTAATACGTGCAGTAGAACGACTTTTGAGGTTAATTGTCCCTGGTGTAGCGGAGTTTCACCTGTTAAAACAACTGCATGGGGTTCAGCATCATCGACCGCACAAGCAGTAGATATACAACGTATGACGCCATTGAATCCATCGTTTTATCCGGAGTTTCAGTATCGTTCAAAGGGTGTACTGAAAGATCTGTTTGGGAAGAAAAAAGAACAAACTCAGCTTAATCAATTGCTTGAAAATGTTCTCGAAAAATACTCCAGTTTAAAGGATCCATATTTTACTAACTTCATTTACACTTCCAGATTCTCACATAATAATAAATCGGAAGCAGATTTCTCAACAGATAATGGTACATACTCCGAATTACAACTTTTCCGTGAGGTGTTGGTCAGAAAAGGGTTCAATGAGCTTGAGGAATTACCTGAGCTATTAGATAAACTACTCCTTACCACGTAATTTAACGCTCTATATTATGGTTTCGCTAAGGAAGTTAAACGGCATATTAAATCTACAGTTACTGAATCCTTGAGGTCATGGATTGAGGAAGCGGGTACCACTTTTCGGGCAGATCTTTCATTATTTTTATTCTATATATGGCGCAATAAGATAGAGTTCTCATCAGTAGAATTCAATGAAAAAGCGGAGGCCACGCCTGGTGTCCCTTTGGTTTTATTTGATGAAGTAAAAAAATACTTAGCTGTGTGCGAACGTATTTATTTTGATATTCTGGTTGATAGATTAGCTATACGCCTTGAGCATTTTAACCCTAATAAATTCGTCACCATGTATTTAGTTGATGCAATGGACGGTTTCCAGTTCGAAGATTTCCTTGTGGAAATATTCCAGACTATGGGTTATGACGTCAAAGAAACTAAGAGAACGCAAGATCAGGGTGCAGATCTTTTCGTCACTCGATTTGGTAAGGGTATGGTTATTCAGGCGAAAAATTATTCTGGTTCTGTAGGTAACTCGGCGGTGCAGCAGGTGATCTCTGCAAAAACGTTCTATGGTTGTGATGAGGCGATGGTTGTGACTAATTCCTACTTCACACGCTCTGCTAAAGAGTTAGCTGAGTCAGCCTTGGTACGTCTGATCGACAGGGATGAACTGCAAAAGTATCTGGATGATTACAATCAGAAGATAATCGAAGATTTCCAGTCAAACTCGTAACTTTGCAGTCATATAGATATAGCAAAGCACAGGTAGGCCTCCTTGAGAGGGAGACTTACCTGTGTTGTTCTGAGGTGAGTAAAGCACTTCTGCTCAGGTGGCCAAATTCACTAAACCACTTCATTCCTATGAGACATAATGGCCTCGTCATCCAGCCAGAAAGCCATTGAGCCAAGGTTGAGCAGGGCTTTTTGTCGGTGTGACAATTGGTGGTTCTGAACCTCTGGTTTACTACATGACTGCATGTGTTGTCAGCAAATGCTTTAACAGTTCCTTCAGCTCAGCCAAAGCTCGATTTTTTCATCAAAGCCCAATTGGCGATGAAGATCACCAAAAATGATATGTTGCTTATATATACAGTACCAAATTCGATTTTCTCCATATAAGATAGATTGCATTTCCGCGGGTGTGGTTTACAAGGAAAGGCTGTCAGCATGCATCGCTCTGTTTCTGAGTTTTATCGCATCCCCCCTCTACTTATTCGTGCGCTAAAAAGCGGAGTCGCCTCCGTGGTGGAGTTTCATCTCAGCAGGGGATTGCCGAAAGATTCACGAGATTCTCTGGGAAATAGCCCATTGATGATTGCGGCCCAGAATGGGCATTTCGCTATTTGCGAAATGTTGTTGTGCGCGGGTGTCGATGTTGAGCATCAAAACAACCTCGGGTTTCGCGCCAGTGACCTCGCGCAGGAGCAAACGCTGCGTGATCTGTTAGCTCGTTATCGGAAATCTCCTCCGTCTGCCGGGCAGCAACTAGCAGGGGGGTTAGATGATGAGGCAAACATTGAGGTTGTAATTGAAGCCGATGTTGAAACAGAACTACCCGAAACCGAAGACGCAATGGATTTTATGCAGTGGGATGCTGAAATCGAATCGGAACCCGCCGATGATAATCTGACATTACGACACGCTTCCGCTGAGGCTCAGCGATTGTTATCCCACTATCGCCCTATAGATAACGCGGCTGAGTGGATCGATATCGAACTCTCGCTTCCAGACCCGCCGACGCCAGTTTCTCTCTCTCCGCAAAATTATCCCCATTTCTCAACGTTGCTCACTAGCGCACTGGATGCCGGTCGTGTCTCTGTTCGTGACATCAGGTCTGCCGGGGAAGATGATTTCGGCATGCCGTGGCCTGAATTCCAGGTCAGCGTAGAGGCATTGATCAAGGACTTACCTTTGATTGTGGATAGCGATGATGCTTTCCCGGAAAGTGATGCCTGTTGGGAATTAGCGGCGAGTGATGATCTCGAGCCATGGTTTGACGCTTTCGGTGCATTGCGGCAGTCCGGCATATTTGAACGCTATCTTTTGGACATTCGCCAATGGGATGTCGTCGATAAAACAAAGGAAGAGCGACTCGGGCAGCGCATGGATACGGCGCTTATCAACTTGATGACGATCCTGGTGAGATTACCTGAAGCAGAATATCTACAGTTGCTGCATCCGAATTGCCTTCCCTCGACATCGCCTGAGGTTACTGAAGAGGAAGACGACGCGGAAGAAGCGGATGAGGATATCTCTTCCGCAGCCGATGACGATGACGCCATCACCTTTAACGATCTGCTCATTCTGCTGAGAAGTGGGAAAGCTGAAGAATACCAGGAGACTCACATCCCTCGCCCGGAGTACCGTGACCTGCAGCAGATAGTCGAGCGCGCCCAAACGCTCATCCCTGATGAATGCCACAAAGTCAGTCTGTATGTCAGTAGTTACAGAGACGCATGGGAGGGGTTAATCCACGCCAATTTACGTCTTGTGGTCGCGATTGCGAAAAAACACTGCGGGCGAGGATTAGATATCGAGGACCTGATACAGGAAGGTAATCTGGGCTTGATCAAGGCCGTTGAAAAATTCGACTATAGGCGTGGATTCAAATTCTCCACCTATGCCTCTTGGTGGATCCGCCAGAAGATTACCCGTGCGATTGCCGATCAGGCTCGGCTCATTCGTTTACCCGTTCACTTCTATGAGCAATTCAGGCGCTGGCGGAGCAGTAGGGATCAGTTGCTGCATCTCCAGGGGATAACGCCAACCCTCAGACGGTTGCAGGAAATGACCGACCTGCCAGAGCGTCAACTTCTTCAGATGGCTAAATATGAAGAACAGACGGTGCTGATTGGTGATTTTCATGACGACGCTCAGGACCGCGAAGCAGCATTGTCGGGAGACGCGCTGCTGACCAGATGGGATTTCACCAGTGCTCCCGTTCAGTCTCTGGAGATAAGAGAACATATTTCATCTGTTCTGAATACGCTGTTGCCACGCGAAACACAGATCATAAAAATGCGTTTTGGCATCGGTATGACGCAAGATTTCACGCTGGAAGAGGTGGGTAAACAGTTTGATGTCACGCGAGAAAGGATACGTCAGATAGAAGCCAAAGCGCTCCGTAAGCTCCGCTATCACAGCCGGGCGTCGAAATTAGGCGGCTTCGTCGAACAGTGGGAAACCGCGTTGAGCGAGATGCAGGAAGAAGAAGAATGACGGCCATGCGCCATGCGCCACCGAATGCAGCCATTATGATCGAAGCGCTGCGAGGGCTCGGTTACAACACCGCCACCGCACTGGCTGACATCATCGACAACAGCATTAGTGCCGGTGCCCGTAAGGTCGATCTGACCTTTCACTGGCGTGAGTCGGATAGCTATATCGTGGTTCGGGATAATGGTTGCGGCATGTCGGCCGCTGAACTGGATGTTGCGATGCGGCTGGGGGTCAAAAACCCGCTGACAAAGCGTTCAGGACACGATCTGGGCCGCTTCGGTCTGGGACTCAAAACCGCCTCCTTTTCGCAATGTCGCCGTCTGACGGTCGCCTCCAAAAAAGAGGGGATAACGACCATCCTGCGGTGGGATCTGGACATTCTCGCCGCCAGTACGGACGACGGTTGGTATTTGCTTGAAGGCGCTGACCCAGGAAGTCAGGAGGCGTTAGCAAATGCGGAACCTGACTCCCACGGTACGGTGGTGCTGTGGGACGTTTTAGACCGAATTGTCACCCCCGGCTACGGTGAGAAAGATTTCCTCAATCTAATGGATGGCGTTGAACAACATCTGGCGATGGTATTTCACCGATTCCTTGAGGGGAACGCTCCCCGACTCACTCTAACCCTCAATGGTCGCAAAATTAAAGCCTGGGATCCCTTTCTCAGCGGGCATCCTTCCAAGCCCTGGCATTCGCCTTCGGCAATGGCGCCAGGCGCTCCTGCCGTGAAGGTGGAGTGTCATGTTCTGCCGCATCAGGATCACCTGACGACGCAGGAGTATCAACAGGCTCAAGGACCGGCAGGCTGGACGGCCCAGCAAGGATTTTATGTATACCGGAATGAGCGATTGCTGGTGGCGGGCAACTGGCTTGGACTCGGAAGTCCCCGGGCCTGGACGAAAGATGAAACCCACCGCCTTGCGCGAATCCGTCTGGATATCCCTAATGATGCCGACATAGACTGGAAGATTGATATTCGTAAGTCGATGGCCCGCCCACCGGTATCGCTGCGGCCTTGGTTAACCCAACTGGCGCAATCAACGCGTGACCGTGCGGTACGGACATTTGCAAAACGCGGGAAAATGAATAAGCGCAAGCCCGGCGAGGAACTTGTTCAGCTCTGGCAAGCGCAGAAGACGCCATCCGGTGTTCGTTATCAGATTTCGTTACAACATCCTGTTATCAGCAATGTCCTTTCGCAGGCCGGTGAGTTATCTCCACAAATTCAGGCCATGCTAAGACTGATTGAGGAAACCGTTCCAGTTCAGCAAATCTGGCTTGATACGGCTGAGACAAAAGAGACGCCGCGGACAGGTTTTGAAACTGCACCGCCCGCAGAGGTGTTGTCCGTATTGCAGGTCATGTACCAGACTATGGTTGGACAGCAGGCGATGTCACCGGCGCTGGCGAAACAGCACCTGCAAAATATGGAACCCTTCGATAATTATCCCGAATTAATTGCACAACTCCCCGACGATCAACATGAGAAATCGCTATGAGTCTTAATCCCTTGGATGACACGCAACTGAGTGTATTGCAGATTGTGCAAACGTTCCTGCAAAGTCAGGATAAAAGCACGATCACGCCCGGTATTTTGCGCCAACATATTGATATGGTTTGTCAGATGAAACCTGAGTGGAGCCGCCTTGATAGTCGGGAGATCCTGGTCGAAGAGTTGATCCGCCGTTACAGCATCTGGATGGGAGAAGATTCTTCTCTGAGTAATGACGAAGGGCATCAACCCTGGCTGACCGCTGATGCGAAACGCGAGTGGCGCTACTGGCATCGATATCGCCAGTGGCTTGGCAAAACGATGCCTTGGGGAGTCCTGGATACCCTTGACCGTTCAACGGATCGTGTTCTGGGATTACTTGAGCAACCGGGGCGGGAAGGGCGTTGGGACCGACGTGGGCTGGTGGTCGGCCATGTTCAGTCGGGGAAGACCAGCCACTATACCGGTCTAATCTGTAAAGCCGCGGATGCGGGATATAAGATAATCATTGTGCTCGCTGGTTTGCATAACAACCTCCGCTCTCAGACCCAAATGCGTCTTGATGAAGGATTTCTTGGTTACGAGACGAGCCCACTCAGAGAAAAAGTGACCATTATTGGGGTGGGCGATATTGATAGCGATCCTGTCATTCGTCCCAATTACGTCACTAACCGATCTGAAAAGGGCGACTTCAGCGCCGGAGTGGCTAAGAATCTGGGGATCAGCCCCGAGCAACGGCCCTGGCTGTTCGTAGTAAAGAAAAATAAGTCTATTTTGAAGCGCCTGCATACTTGGATTGAGAACCATGTTGCCACCAGCGTTGACCCAATCACCGGAAAGCGTTTTGTTTCGGAATTACCGCTGCTGATGATTGATGATGAAGCGGATAACGCCTCAGTTGATACGGGGGAAATTGTCTACGATGACGATGGAAAACCGGATGCTGAACATCAGCCAACGGCAATAAATAGTCTGATTCGTAAGCTGTTGATGCAGTTTAGCCGTAAGGCGTATGTCGGATATACCGCTACGCCCTTTGCCAATATTTTTATTCACGAGAGCAATGAAACACGTGACGAAGGTCCGGATTTGTTCCCTTCCGCCTTTATCATTAATCTCGGCGCACCCTCTAACTACATCGGCCCTGCAAGGGTATTTGGGCGGGCCACCGCGGAAGGCCGGACCGGAGAGTTGCCTTTGATTAGGCGAGTGAGTGATCACTGTAGCGATGACGGAAAAAGGGGGTGGATGCCGGTTTCTCATAAGAGTTCGCACTATCCCACACTGGATACGCTAACTCATTTCCCGGACTCGTTAAAACACGCCATCGACAGTTTTTTATTAGCATGCTGTGTCAGAGAATTACGTGGTCAGGGAGAAAAACACAGTTCGATGCTGGTCCATGTGACTCGCTTCAATAAGGTGCAATCGGTTGTTTATGAAAATATTGATGCCTACATTCAGGACGCGAGGCAGCGACTGACGCGAAGGATTGGACACGAACCTTTTTTATATCAGCTTGAGTCACTCTGGCAGGCCGATTTTTTGCCGACGAATCAGGCGATCCGCGACGTTATGCCGCAGCAGGTTCCGGACGACGCCTTCGAATGGCAGGAGATCGTCGACAAGCTGTACACCGTGATAGAAAACGTGTCGGTACGAATGATAAACGGAACGGCGAAGGATGCGCTTGATTATTCGGACAGTGCGACAGGCTTAAAAGTCATTGCGATTGGCGGAGACAAACTGGCTCGAGGGCTAACGCTTGAGGGATTATGCACTAGTTATTTTTTACGCGCCTCCCGCATGTATGACACGTTAATGCAGATGGGGCGTTGGTTTGGTTATCGCCAGGGATATCTGGATGTATGCCGGCTTTATACCACCGATGAGCTGATTGAATGGTTTGAGCACATTGCGGATGCGTCAGAAGAGCTGCGGGAAGAGTTTGACAATATGGTCGCCAGCGGCGGCACCCCACGCGATTTCGGGCTAAAAGTGAAATCACACCCTGTGTTAATGGTGACCTCGCCCTTAAAAATGCGTAGCGCGCGTTCACTATGGCTCTCTTTCAGCGGCACGGTGGTCGAAACGATTTCGTTGTTTAAAGAACAGGAGTATCACAAGCGTAACTACGTGGCTTTCCAGCGTCTGACCGGGCGCGTCGGTGCTGGCGCGCCGATACCTGAGAGACGACGCGGAGATAAGATTGAAAAATGGAATGGGGTCATTTGGCAAAATATCTCCCCTGAGCCGATCATCGATTTCTTAACGGAATATGAGACCCATGCTCAGGCCAGAAAAGCTAACAGCAAACTACTGGCGGATTTTGTTATGCGGATGAATCGTGTTGATGAACTCACCCAATGGACGGTGGCGGTGATAGGAGGTGGCATCGATCGTCATCACGATGTTTGCGGCTTTTCCGTACCGCTTATGATGCGTAAAGCGTCTGAAGGGATCACTGACCGTTATTCCATTGGCCGTTTACTTTCCCCACGCGATGAAGGGATTGACTGTGATGAATCAACTTGGCTTGCTGCGCTGGAAGAAACGCAGCGTATTTTTCATGCCGATCCCGGACGCAATGAAGGGCGAGAGGAGCCCGTCGTTCCAGGTGGCGTGGTACTGCGTCGGATTAAAGGATTTGGCATTAACGACATTCCAGCACAGCGTCAAAAAGGTTTATTGCTCATTTACTTACTGGACCCGCAGCAGGCATTGTCGGCAGCGGAATATCATGACGATGCCTTACCTGTGGTGGCTTTTGGCATCAGTTTTCCAGGAAGCCGCAGTGGAGTAACGGTGGAGTACAAAGTGAACAACGTACTATGGGAGCAAGAGTATGGTGCGGCTGAGTAAAGACGATCTGCTGGCGGCCTGGAAAGCCTTAGATCGATCTCAGATAGACGAACTGCCTGGCGCTCAGGGCTGGCGTGGGATTCGGCTTTTTACGCACCAGGGCTGTAGCTTTCATGCCGGGCGTCGTCAGCCTGATAATGAAGAAATGCTGATTGCCGTGTTTCCTCATCCTCTTTCGCCTGGGTCGGCGGCGCTGCCATCTTGTAAAGGATTCCGCGTTGAGATGGCCGGAACAGAGGAGGGGTGGCAGAACGGTTTGATGCTCCGTCGCCAGCAAACAGGGAATGTGGATGTCTTTACGACGATGATTCTGGATATTCTCCATTCGCTCCTGAACGTTTCGAGACCGCGCCTGTTTGAAACTCTGCTTCGTCGGATTCGTTTATGGCAGGCGTTTATGGAGCGCGATACCCGTCCACTTAGTCAAGAAGAAGAAGTTGGGTTAATCGGGGAATTGACGTGTCTGGAGCGGTTGATCGAGAGCGGTCTTGCTTCGTCAACGGCAGTCGAAGCATGGATAGGACCGCAGCATGGGCTACAGGATTTTGCACTTGATGAACGCGCCATTGAGATAAAAAGCACCACTGCAGCGCAGGGCTTTTGCGTAACTATCCACTCTCTTGAACAACTAGACTGGCTGCGGGCAGGATCGCTTGTATTGTGTGGTTTGCGCTTCAGCGAGCATCCCACCGGTGCAACCCTGAATGACATCATTAGCCGTCTTCGTCAACGGCTTGAGGGGAACGCTACGGCGGCTTGTCTTTTTGAGGGATCGCTTTGTCACGTCGGATATTTCACTGAACATGCTGAATTCTATACACGTCATTTCTTGCTGACAGAGGCGTTCGCACTCCCCATTGAAGCGGATTTCCCCTCTTTGACGCATGCAAATGTCCCGTTGCCGGTGGTGAGTGCGTGCTATCAACTCGAACTCCAGACACTTATTCCTCAGGCCCAAGATTTTAACCATTGCTTGTCACACTTTGCAGGATTACCGCATGGAACTTATTGATTTTTTACGTCAAACCCAGAATGAGATTCGCAAGGAATATCAGGACCAAATGGCTCAGCCAGGGGTTGAGTCGCCTTTTCCGGAGCTGATTTTTACCGATATTGTTATGCGTCATATGGCCGATATCGGTATGACATTCGATGATGCCGAGACGTGTCACTTTATGGCGAAAGTCAGTGGACACAATGTGCGTCTCAGCGGTTATGCCTTCTCAGAAGATGGTGATCAACTTGACCTTTTTGTCAGCATTTATCACGGTAGCGACGAGCTTTGCCACGTCCCGGATGCAGAGACAAAAGCGATTGCCGGTCACTGCATTCAATTTTTGCAGAAGTGCGTTGACGGTAAATTATCATCCACGCTCGATCAGTCCAATGATGCCTGGCAACTGGTGACGACCATCGAACAGTCCTATACGGAACTGGAGCAAATCAGAATTTATGTTCTGACCGATGGTCAGGTGAAAACCCGCTGGTATCAGTCCCGTGACGTTGCCGGTAAAACCATTAAATTAGAGGTTATGGACATTGTCCGCCTGTTTAACCACTGGCAGGAAGGTAAGCCACGCGACGAACTGCAGATTAATTTTGATGAGGTGGCGGGGGGCGCACTTCCCTGTGTCTGGATCCCGGATGAAATGGGTGAATATGATTATGCGCTGACGGTGGTTCCGGGCGAGACGCTGCGATTTATCTATGAAAAATATGGCAACCGGATTCTGGAAGCGAACGTTCGCTCATTTCTGAGCCAGACGGGGAAAGTCAACAAAGGGATTCGTGACACTTTACGTGAGCAGCCTGAGCGTTTTATGGCTTATAACAACGGCATTGTTATTGTTGCCGATCAGGTCAGGCTTGGTGAAGCACCGGGAGGTGGCCCTGGTATTGCGTGGATGCAGGGGATGCAGATCGTCAACGGTGGGCAGACGACGGCTTCCATGTTTTTCACCAAAAAGAAATTCCCGGCAACCAATCTGCGTAACGTGCGTGTACCCGCAAAAGTCATTGTGCTGAAACAGACGAATAATGCACAAGAAGAGATGTTAATTGCGGATATTTCGCGCTTCTCGAATAGCCAGAATAAAGTCAATATTTCCGATCTGTCAGCCAATCGACCGGTACATGTACAGCTGGAAAAAATGGCAAACACGGTGTATTGCCCGGACGGATACAGTCGTTGGTTTTACGAGCGAGCAAACGGCAGTTATAAGGTTATGCTGGAACGAGAAGGTAAAACACCAGCGGGAATTAAACGGTTAAAAGACGCCATTCCTCCATCTCGTCGGATAACGAAAACGGATTTCGCAAAATATCACTGTGCCTGGCTCCAGCGTCCGGATTTAGTCAGCCTCGGCGGACAGAAAAACTTTGCCGCATTAATGACGATGATTGACAAGGATACTGAGCGTTATGGGGATGAACTGAATATTGAAACTTTTAAAAATTATATCGCTCAGGCCATTATTTATAAGAAAGCCTATAAGTTGATTAATTCACTTTTCCCCGCATTTAAGGCGAATATCGCCGCCTATACTGTTGCCGCCTATTCATATCTTTATGGTAACGAAACGGACCTGGCAGAGATTTGGAATCAACAGGGCATTGAGGAAACGATGGGCAACCGGCTTGTCAGCTTAGCACATCGGGTGAATAGTCTTCTGATTGAATCCGCGAATGGAAGGATGATATCGGAGTGGGCGAAGAAGCCTGAATGCTGGGAGTATGTGCGCAGTAAAATCTATTTCTCCGCACATGGAAAAATGGAAGATCATATGAGTAGTTAAATTGTCCACTGAGTTCATGATCGAAGCCCCGCGTATGTGTTATGGATTGCTCGCAGCGGGGCTTTGTTGAATAAACCGAACTTTTTCTTAGTGGAAGACTTAGATTACACATCACCTTGCAACGCTGGTAGCCCCATGGCGCTTCACATCATCATTCTTTAAAAGATTCTCAGGCAGGAAACTGTTCTCCTGTGCTTTTTCTGTGCTCAACGTTATCCAAGTCTATCTATTTACTGCCAATTACAAAAAATAAATAAACAATTGCAGCAAAGTTTCGCAATGCATCGCTATATAACTCATTGATTATAAATAGAATTTAAAATCCCTCGGCGTTCGCGCTGTGTGGGTTCAAGTCCCACTCCGGCTACCATGGGAAACAAAGAATAATCAAAGCAATAAGCAGTGTCATGAAACCACCGAAAGGTGGTTTTTTTGTGCCTCCAGTTTAGCGCGAAGTGAGCGTATCTCATCGTCATCACGATTGTGCTGTGCCCGGATATTTGCTGCCATACCAGAACGTTAAGCCTAACTCTCTAATATCAAGCCCGGAAAGCAGGGCGATTGTCAGCTAACCTGCAACCAATCTTAAACAAACATTTCACTCGCCAGACACAGGTTGCCGCCGCTGATAAACTGGTTGGTATCCACCCTGGAGAGCGGAAGGTTATTGTCATGCAATATGAAGAACAGCAGCTTATCAACGGACTTTTCGAGCGTCTTAAACAGGCCGGACAACAAAACAGCCAACGGGATGCAGATGCAGAGCGTCAGATCGCTGAATTTGTCAGACAGCAGCCTGCGGCCCCCTACTATATGGCGCAGTCGATTTTGATTCAGGAAGCGGCGCTGAAACGCCTGCAGGCCCGGGTTCAGGAGCTTGAAAGCGAATTAGCCGCGCAAAAAAGCAAACCCTCGACGGGCGGCAGTTTCCTCGGCGGCCTGTTTGGTGGCGGGAAAAGTAACCCGCAGCCTGACAACAGCTGGAATGCCCAGCCGCAACAGCCACCGGCGCAGGATTACTCTCGGGCGCCAGCGCCAGCTACTCGCGGCGGCGGTTTTATGGCTGGCGCGCTCCAGACAGCCGCTGGCGTGGCCGGTGGCATCGCGCTTGCCGAGATGCTTACCAGCATGTTCCATCAGTCGCGGCCGGAAGAGATCGTGAACATCATCGAAGAACCGACAATGCCCGTCGGTGGTGGACCGTTTGTCGGTAATCAATACGGCGACGTTAATAACGTCTCTGACACCCGTTTCCTCAACCAGAACGATCCGTTCGGCAGTAATAACGACATCTGGCAGAACGACGATGTAGATGACGACTACAGCAATGACGACGACAGTTTTATTTAACGACGTTATCGTGAAACTACCGAAATGAAGTGAACCCCGAAAGTTGGGTATCCAACGATTAGGGGTTTTGCGTTTCTGAATCAAAAAAACCTTTGAGGCTAAGCCTGAAGGCTCATAAATCACATTCTTTTTACTATTTTTCTTACTAACAAACCTGTAAGAATTGCCGGAAGCAATCCAAATAATAAGGCGATATCGACTAACGTATCCTCCAGTTCATCTATCCCGTATGTGCCGAAATGATCCATCACGGCATAAGCCCATTCGGCAGGTGTCACATCACACCCCGCCCAAATACGCCTTTCTCACTTCCTGATTCCCCATCAATTCCTCACCGCTGCCGCTCAGCCGGATCTGTCCGTTCACCATCACATACCCGCGGTCAGAGAGCTTCAACGCATGGTGCGCATTCTGCTCCACCAGAAAAATGGTCATACCGCTGCGGGCCAGCTCGCGCAGCGTCTGGAAGATCTGCTTCACCACAATCGGGGCTAAGCCCAGGCTGGGCTCATCCAGCAGCAGCAGCTTCGGACGGCTCATCAGCGCCCTGGCGATCGCCAGCATCTGCTGTTCTCCGCCGGACATGGTCATCGCGCGCTGTTTACGTCGCTCCTTAAGGCGAGGGAAAAGGTCGAACATGGTTTGCATATCTTCAGCCGCAAACTGATTGCCGATGGGAATGGTGCCCATCAGCAGGTTCTCTTCCACGGTCATATCGGGGAAGATACGTCTGCCTTCCGGTGCCTGCGCAATGCCGCCGGACGCAACATAGTGGGTGGATTGATGGCTGATATCTTCACCACAGAACAGGATCTGCCCGCTGCGGATACGGGGCTGGCCGAAGATGGACATCAGCAATGTCGATTTACCCGCACCGTTTGCGCCAATCAGCGCCACGGTTTCCCCCTTATTCACCTCAAGAGAGACCTGCTTCAGCGCCTGAATGACGCCGTAAAATACATCCACCTCGCGAAAAGCCAGCAGCGGTTCGCTCATAGGGAGACCTCGCTTTCATCCGTGCCCAGGTAGGCTGCAATGACCTTTTCATCATGCTGGATCTGCTCGGGTTTCCCCCTGGCAATCACATCGCCGTGGTCGAGCACGATAATGTCGTCCGAAATGTCCATCACCATCCCCATATCATGCTCAATCAGCAATACCGTGATGTCGTGATGATCCCGCAGAAAGCGAATAATGCCGCTCAGCTTGTGCGTTTCAACCGGATTAAGCCCGGCGGCGGGTTCATCCAGACAGATCATTTCCGGCCCGGTACACATTGCCCGCGCGATTTCCAGTCGCCGCTGCTGGCCGTATGACATCTCTCCCGCCAGGCGATTGGCGCACTCCACCAGATCCACCACTTCCAGCCAGTAGAAGGCTCTGTCCAGGGCGTCGCTTTCCGCCCGCCGGTATGCCGGCGTATTTAAGATCCCGGCGAGCAGATTACGGTTAACGCGCATATGCTGCGCGACCAGCAGGTTTTCCACGACCGACATCTCGCGAAAAAGACGGATATTTTGAAACGTGCGCGCCAGCCCGGCACGGTTGACCAGGTGGGTTCCGCCGAACATTTTGTAGAAAAGACGCTGTCCGAGCTGCGCGGGGTTAATCCAGTCGCCCGGCTGGAATTTTTGCCCGAGGACCTGAATCACGTTGGTCGTTTTATGGCGGGTGTTAAACAAAATGTTGCCGCCGGAGGCTCTGTAGAAGCCCGTCAGGCAGTTAAACACGGTTGTTTTTCCCGCCCCGTTGGGGCCAATCAGGGCGGTAATGGAGCCGCGCTGCACGTCCAGGTTGACGTCGTTTAGCGCCTTAATCCCGCCAAAATGCATCATCAGATGCTCAACGCGTAATATCGTTTCGTTCATGGTGCGACGCCCTTACGCACGGCAAACCCGCTGCGGTTTATGCGGATCAAACCGCGTGGACGCCAGATCATCATCACCACCATCAGCATGCCAAACAGCAGGACGCGGTACTCGGCAAAGCTGCGCAGCAGTTCCGGCGTTACCGTGAGCACAAAGGCGGCCAGCACCACGCCCAGCGTCGAGCCCATCCCGCCCAGCACCACAATGGCGAGGATCAATGCCGATTCAAAGAAGGTAAAGGAGGTCGGATTCACGAACCCCTGATAGGTGGCGAAGAACACCCCGGCAATGCCTGCGGTGGACGCGCCCAGCGTAAAGGCGGAAAGCTTAACCAGAACATGATTTAACCCCATTGAGCGGCAGGCAATTTCGTCTTCGCGAAGGGCTTCCCACGCCCGACCAATCGGCATGCGCGTCAGGCGGTGCTTGATGTAAAGCACCAACATCACCACCAGAAACAGCACCGCGTAGATAAAGATAAACTTCATGTTCGGGTTGTAGGTCAGGTGGAAAAACTCGTGGAAGGGCACGCCGCCTTCTTTTGCGCGTCGCCCAAACTCAAGACCGAAAAAGGTGGGGGGAGGGGCCGACACGCCGTTGGGGCCGCCGGTGAAGGTCAGCCAGTTGTTCAGTATCAGGCGAATAATCTCCCCGAAGCCGAGGGTGACGATGGCCAGATAGTCACCGTGCATGCGCAGTACCGGGAAGCCGAGCAGGGCACCTGCGGCAGCGGCCATGATTGCCGCGAGCGGCAGCATGCTCCAGAAGCCCAGGCCGAGATACTGGTATCCCAGCGCCAGGCCGTACGCACCAATCGCATAGAACGCGACATACCCCAGATCCAGCAGACCGGCCAGGCCCACGACGATGTTCAGCCCCAGACCGAGAAGCACGTAGATCAGCCCGAGGATGGCGACGGTCAGAACATACTTGGTGGCGACAAACGGAAAGCAAATCGCAAGGGTAATCACCAGGGGAATAATCCAGCGCATGCGGCTTTTATATTCCGGGGGGCGGACATATACGCCCGCGCTATCGGCCTCGAAGCGCGCCTGGAAACGAGCACCGGCAGCGGTACCTAAAAAAGCGCTCAGCAGAAAACGCCCCGCCATGACGATACCGACCATCCAGGCCAGGCGCTGCCCGGCGAAGGTAAAGCTATACCCGTCCAGCACCACACCTGCAATGGGGCCGAAGATAATCAGCGCAATCAGCCCGGAGAAAATCGCGTCCAGAATGCAGCGTTTAAGTGAAAAACCGTGTGACGTCATCATTGTCTCCCTCACACTTTGGCCACAATCGGGCGCCCGAGCAGCCCCTGAGGGCGGAAAATCAGGATCATCACCAGCAGGCCAAACGAGAAGACGTCTTTATAGTCCGAGTTCACCATGCCCGAGAACTGCGCTTCCGCCACGCCCAGGATAAGGCCGCCGAGCATGGCGCCGGGGAGGGAACCTATGCCGCCCAGTACCGCCGCCGTGAAAGCTTTAATGCCGATCACGAACCCGACGTAGAAATCAAAGGTGCCGTAATTCATGGTGATCAGCACCCCCGCCAGGCCCGCCATCGCCGCGCCGATGACGAAGACCAGCGAAATAATCCGGTCGGTGTTAATCCCCAGAATGGAGGCCATTTTGCGATCCTGCTGCACCGCACGGCACATCCGCCCCAGCCGGGTACGGTTGATTATCCAGGTGAGCACCAGCATGCCGGCAAACGAGGCCACCAGAATAAACACTTTGGTGTAGGTTATCTGCACGAACCCTTCGCCCAGATGCAGGCGAATCACGCCGTCCAGCATGGTCGGTACCCCCTGCTGGCGCGGGCCCTGGCTCAGCTGCGCGTAGTTTTGCAGGATAAGCGATATCCCGATGGCGGAGATCAGCGGTGCCAGGCGCGTGGAGTTGCGCAGCGGCTTATAGGCGATACGCTCGATGGTCCAGCCGTACACCCCGGTGACCACAATGGTGAACACCAGCGTGCCGAGGATCAGCAGCGGGAAGGACTGCAGGCCGAAGAATGAGAGCAGCGCCAGGCCAATGGCGCAGAGATAGGCGGAAATCATATACACTTCGCCGTGGGCGAAATTAATCATGCCGATAATGCCGTACACCATGGTGTAGCCGATGGCGATCAGGCCGTAGACGGAACCCAGCGTTAAGCCATTGATTAACTGTTGCAGGAAGAATGTACTCATCTTAGCGCGCTCGTTTTATAGGCTGCGCGAGCCGCGCAGCCTGATGTTTATTACGCGCCGACGGGCGAGCCCATCGACGTTGAGCGTGACTCCGTCCCGTTACTCCACTTCCTTATATTTTCCTTTGTCGTCCCACTGGTAAACCACGTAGTCAGAGACTTTCAGATCGCCTTTGCTGTCCCAGGCTTTTTTGCCCATCACCGTGTCGACGGAATTGGCCTTCAGCCACTCGCTGGCTTTGGCAGAGTCCTTGCCGCCGGTGGCCTTGAAGGCCGCTGCAATCGCCTGTACCGAGGCGTAGGAGTAGAGGGTGTAACCTTCCGGCTCGAATTTACCGGCGCGGAATTTCTCGATTACCGCTTTGCCGTCCGGGATCAGGCGCGGATCTTTACCGAAGGTCATGTAAATGCCATTGGTATATTGCGGGCCGCCCGCCGCGGTCACCATCTCTTCGTTGACGATACAGTCCCCGGAGAAGAATTTCGCCTGCACGCCCTGCTCACGCATCTGGCGAACCAGCGGGCCGGCTTCCGGATGACAGCCACCGAAGAACACGACGTCTGGTTTTTGCGCGCCGATCTTAGTGACCAGCGCGTTAAAGTCTTTTTCACCGCGGGATAACCCCTCGTACATCACATCCTGAACCCCGCGTTTCGCCAGCGCCGCTTTGGTGGCGTCAGCCAGGCCCTGACCATAGGTGTCTTTATCGTGAATAATCACCACCCGTTTGGCTTTCAGCTTGTCGATGATGAAGTCGCTGGCCACCTGGCCCTGCTGGTCATCGCGGCCGCACATGCGGAACATGTCGCTCATGCCGCGTTCGGTAATCAGGGGGTTGGTTGAACCGGGGGTAATAGCGATGATCCCCGCATCGCTGTAAACCTCGGAGGCGGGCATGGTGGAAGAGGAGCAGAAATGACCGACCACGGCGTTGACTTTATCCTGGTCGACTAAGCGGTTGGCCACCGCCACCGCCTGCTTAGGCTCGCAGGCGTCATCCCCCTGAACCAGTTTGATCTTCTCGCCGTTAATGCCGCCGGCGGCGTTAATGTCTTCAGCGGCCTGCGTTGCGCCGTGCCAGTACTGATCGCCATAGGTGGCATTAGGACCCGTGAACGGCCCGGCCACGCCAATCACGATATCTGCCCTGGCGGAAAACGCCGTCACCAGGCAACCGGCCAACACGAGAGAAAGCGGAGTTCTGATAAATTTCAGCGACATTATTATGTTCCTTAGCAAAGAGGTTTTTGCACCACGGCGTAAACCCGAACGCCCGACGGCGCAGCCAATCCGAAACACGAGCAAGAACAAAATGCACTAAACGAACAAGATACAGACGGCATCCTGCATATACGGCGAGGTTTCCCTGCGCAGCGTCGCGCGAAGAAGATTAAGCAAAAACGTTGCCAGAATGGTTAACCCATTGACGAGACTGTGACATGTTTGAGTATAGAGCGCCGCGTTATGCCGCCTTGCGGGAGGAGAAGAAATTACAGCGGAGATCACATATCGTTAACAATAAAGCCCATAAGTTGTGCAAAGGTCACGATTTGCACGTTTTTGCAGCAATAAAGACCTAAACTTCAGCCCGGAGAGGCGTGAGATATGTGTTAGGATCGTTTCCTTTTTATCAGGAGTGTCAGCGATGACTGAAGGCCCATTAAATGAAAGCGAAATGGCGTGGCTTGAAGAGACGTTAATGTCTTACGGTCATGACGATGCGTCAGTGCTTGACGTGTCTGAACTGGACGGCATGTTTACCGCAGTGCTTTCCGGTCCTGTTGTCGTTGAGCCAGATACCTGGCTGGTGGCGGTGTGGGGTGGCGAGAAATACATTCCGCGCTGGAAAAACGATCGCGAGATGAACCGTTTTATCGATCTTTGCTTTAAGCATATGAACGATATTGCCGAGCGCCTGAGCGAATATCCGGACCAGTTTGAACCGATGTTTGGCTATAACGACATTGATGGTGAGAGCTATACCGTGGTGGAAGAGTGGTGCTACGGCTACATGCGCGGCGTGGCGCTGACGGACTGGTCAGCCTTGCCGGACGAGCTGAAGGCCGATCTGGATGTGATTGCGCTGCACGGTAGCGAAGAGATCGGCGACCAGCTGGATGAATTGACCGAAGAAGAATATACCGCCAGCATTGAACGTATTCAGCCTGCGGCGCTGCGCTTGTATAACTACTGGGTGAACAATCCGCAGCAGCCGGAGGTGAAGAAGCCGATGGTGAACGGCACGAAGGTTGGGCGTAACGATCCGTGTCCTTGCGGCAGCGGGAAGAAGTTCAAGAGCTGCTGTTTGCACTGATAAAAAAGGGGCTGATGACAGCCCCTTTTTTCATTAACCCACTTCCGGCAGCATTCCCGCCGCAATCAGTACCTGCACCAGAATAATCACCACCCCACAGCCAAACACAATGCACAGCAGCGGTTTTCCGCCCGCCACGCGGTAACCCTGCTGCGGATGCTGCTGGCGGCTCTTCCACGCCAGCAGGGAAGGGAGGAGCAGGGCAAGGACCGAGAGCGCCACCCCCGCATACCCCAGCGCCATTACAAACCCGCGCGGATAAAACAGCGCGAACGCCAGCGGCGGCAGGAAGGTGATGGCCCCGGTCTGTAATCGTCCTGCGGCGGTATTGCGGCGCTGGAACAGGTCGGCCAGATAGTCAAACAGGCCAAGCGCCACGCCCAGAAACGAGGTTGCCAGCGCCAGGTCGGCAAAGAGGTGTACCGCCAGCTCCACGTGCGGGGAGGTGACGACCTCGCGCAGCGCCAGCAGAAAACCGTTCAGGCCTGCGTGCTGTGCCATCAGGCCAATAAAGGTTGAAGAGTCGATGCTGCCCAGGGTCACCAGCTGCCAGAAAATGTAGGCAATCAGCGGGATCGCGCTGCCGATAACAAAGACGCGGCGCAGCTTGCGAATATCGCCGTTCATATAGCTGACGATGCTCGGCACGCTGCCGTGGAAGCCAAACGAGGTGAAAATGACCGGGATGGCGGAAAGCGCCAGCCCTTTTTCCAGCGGCAGCGTCAGCAGATTGACCTGATGAACATGCGGTGCCAGCAGGACCAGCATGACAATCAGGAACAGAATTTTGGCGCTGAACAGGAAACGGTTAAACAGATCGACCAGCGATGTTCCCACACAGACCACGCCGCCGCCGATGAGCGCAAAGAAGATGGCGCCCGTCGCCGGGGTAATGTCAGAGCCAAACCAGTCGTTAACGCTTGAGGCGATCAGCTCCCCGGCCCCGCTGATGTAGGCGGCGGTCAGGGCGTACATCAGGAACATCATGCTGAAGCCGGTTATCCACTGGCCGTAGCGTCCCAGGTAGCGCGCCGCGAGGGAACCCAGACCGGTATCGGCGGGCACATGCTGGTAAACCTCAAGCAACAGCAGGGCGGTGTAGCACATCAGCGCCCAGAGCGTCCCCAGCAGCAGCAGGGTCATGCCAAATCCCACGCCCGCGGCTGCCAGAGGCATTGCCAGCATTCCTGCGCCAATCGTCGTTCCGGCGACGATAAAAATACTTCCCAGAGTTCTGTTTTTCACGCTTTCCTCTACAACGCTTCTTAACCGCGACAAAATCTGCGGCGCAGAGTAAGGGAAAAGCCGTAACTCGTCAAATCACCGTTACAAGTGGTGTAATGAATGTTTTACACATTAATGTTCCTCTGACCCTTTATAGGCTTCCGCCTACTACAAGAGGGCAATGTTGCTGAGCAACATTTCGGCGTAACGTAAACAATAAATACAAATTATCAAATAAAGTGAGGGTTTTATGGCGGAGGAGAATCCTTTTACCGCGGCATGGAGCCGTGGAGGCAACCTGTTGTGCCATGGCCACTGGATAATCCACTGGCAGAACCAGCCCCTGATACTTCCGGAGTCCCGCCGCGAAAAAGATATGGGCACCTGGGGAATCTATTCGGTTATTGATCCTGAGGATGAGACCTTTGCACAAGGCTTACAGGAAGATGAGTGGATCATAGCGAATGTCGACTGGTTGACGGATATGTTCTACGAGATGGGTATTGCGCTGGAGACGGCCAGCTACCGCTATTTTTACCAGGCCGTGAATCCTCACGACTGGCGCTGTACCAGCTGCGCTGGGTGTATGTAAATTAACGCGGTGCAGGGAACCCGCACCGCGCTGAAATTAATTCTGCGTATCCAGCGTGGAAAGTTCTTTATCAATAAAGTAAAGACCTTCGCCTGATTTCCCCACCAGAGATAATTTATCCAGCACGGATTTAAACAGCTTCTCTTCTTCATGCTGTTCGGCGACATACCACTGCAGGAAATTGAAGGTTGGATAATCCTGGCTGGTCATCGCGGCATGAACCAGTTCGTTAATTTTCTGGGTGATCAGCTGCTCGTGCTCGTAGGTGGCGCGGAACAGTTCATCGAGAGAATTATATTCAGCAAATGGAGATGCCACGGTTTCAATGCGCGGCAGGCTGCCGGTATCCGTCAGATAATCAAACAGACGCTGCATGTGCGTCATCTCTTCCTGCGCGTGACGACGCAGAAACGCGGCAGCGCCTTCAAAGCTGTGATAGCTGCACCAGGCGCTCATCTGCTGGTAGAGAAGGGATGAATACAGCTCAAGATTCATTTGTGCGTTGAGCTTGTCGATCATTTCAGTTTTCAGCATGGTGGCGCTCCGGGTTATTATTTCTGGTTCACAATGAGCGACACTATAATTTGTTATTTAATTATTTGCAAAACGTAAAATATTTATTTTATATATTTAAAATACGAATGGGAATAAAACTCATTGGCGATTTTATCATTTATTAATGAGAATTGTTTTTGTTCGTAATGAAATAAACTGCCAGCCTGCGCTGGCAGTCTGGATTAATACCACGGATTGTTTGACTTAGGGTTCACGGCATAACCCATACATTTATACTGGATAGTCACGCTCTCGTTCAGACACAACGAGCCGCTAATGAGGGTGCAGGTTTTAATGGGCTGACCATAGGCTGAGGCCGTGGCGTACCCCATACTCTGACACGCTTTTGCCGCCGTACCGTTATTCACATACTCATCGGAATACGCATTTTGCAGCGCTGCCTGACCGTAGTTAAGGCGGACGATGCCGTTCGGCGCATCGAGGCTGCTGACTTCAGCCTGGCGGTTAATGCTGCACCCCGCGAGCAGGAGGAGTGTGCCGGCTACAATGACTCTTTTCATGGTTCGCTCTGAGTGGATGGAAATACGTTATCGTACCCGCAGATGCCCGCCGCAATGGCTGGAATAGCCGGACAATCTGCCCTCACTCTTCGCAACGGGTTGATGGTGAACGCGATGAGACCCACTCTGATTAAATTGTGATTTCTATCACAAAAACATTGATTTTTGTGATGGTGGTCATATTATAAGCGCATTGACGATAAAGTTGTATAACACGTTGATGGAGCATCACTGTGAAACTGCGCAAAATCCTGAAAAGTATGTGGGCCAATTACTGCCGCACGTTCAAAGACGTGCCGCCGGGCGCCATGTTCTGATAAAAAAACCTGCTTCGGCAGGTTTTTTTATACCTGCAGACGTTGAAGGGAAGATGTCAGGGGGCGTGTTTTGATACTATGGCGGCCTTTAAATAAGGAGAAACCCCATGTCACAAAACCTGAGCGCCGATCAGGAACTGGTCTCTGACGTTGTCGCCTGCCAGCTGGTTATCAAGCAAATCCTGGATGTTCTGGACGTGATTGCGCCGGTTGAAGTGCGCGAGAAGATGTCTACCCAGCTGAAAAACATCGACTTCGCCAGCCATCCTGCTGCCGCTGACCCGGTAACGCTTCGTGCGATCCAGAAAGCCATCGCGCTGATCGAGCTGCGATTCACGCCGCAGGGTGAGTCCCACTGACGCAGGGAAATGGGCGACGGCATGCGTCGCCCTTTGATGTTATCAGAAGAACGTCTGGACCAGCAGGTAGCTCGCGGCACACGCGCAGCTTACCCCAATCAGCCCTGGCAAAATAAAGCTGTGGTTGATGATAAATTTACCGATGCGGGTCGTGCCTGACCGGTCAAAGCCGATGCAGGCCAAATCGCTGGGATAGGTCGGCAGGACAAAATAGCCGTAAGACGCCGGGAAAAAGGCGATCAGCATTTTCGGGTCGATGCCCAACATCAACCCCATCGGCGCCACCGCCGTCAGCGCCGCCGCCTGGCTGTTCACCAGTTTTGACACCAGAAACAGCACAATCGCATATGTCCACGGGTGGCTTTTCACCACGCCTTCCAGGGCCAGCTTTAACTCGTCGAGATGCGCCTGGAAAAAGGTATCGCTCATCCACGCCACGCCGAATACCGAGAAGATCGCAACCATACCGGCCTTGAATACCGCGCCGTTGGAAATCGCGGAGGCATTGACCTTACAGGCCATCAGCATCACGGCACCCGCAATTAGCATCATCATCTGGATGACAAGGTTCATCGACAGCGCCGTCATTTTGCCTTTCAGTTCAAAGGCGGGGCGCAGCTCAGGGAAGGCCCCCAGCAGAACGACCACGGCAATGCCGGCAAAGAAAATCCACGTGGACCAGTAGGCCTGTTTTGGGAAACGCTGATTCATTAACGTCTCTGTTCCGCCGTAGATAAACTCGCGCTGCTTAGGATCTTTTAGCTTTTCCTGAAACTCCATGTCGTCCGCCAAATCTTTCCCGCGGCGTAAACTCCACAGTGCAGCAATAGCCACGCCGAAAAGTGAAGCGGGAACCGACACGGCGAGAATTTCCAGAATTCCCCACGCGTGGCCGATCCCATGCTGGGCCGCCAGGATGGACACCAGCGACACGACGGCAACGGAAACGGGGGAGGCCGTGATGGCCATCTGCGACGCGACCGACGCCACGGCCATAGGGCGCTCCGGACGGATCCCTTTTTTCAGGGCGATGCAATAATCGGGAACATGGTGTAGACCACATGGCCGGTGCCGCACAGAAAGGTCAGCATCCAGGTGGTAAACGGGGCGAGCAGGGTGATGTGCTGCGGGTGTTTGCGCAGCAGGCGTTCCGCAAACTGCATCATGACGTTGAGACCGCCCGCCGTTTGCAGGGTAGCGGCACAGCCAATCACCGCGAGGATGGTCAGCATGACGTCAACCGGCGGTTTACCCGGCTGCAGACCAAAGACGAAACATAAAATAAAAAGACCAATACCGCTGATTAACCCAAGCCCCATACCGCCGAAACGCGTACCCGTCAGCAGGCAGAGGAGAATGACAACAAACTCAATGGTGATCATGATGCTCCCTCGTCAATGATTATGTAATTAAATAAATCATCACACGTTGTGTGGTTAATCATTGGGAGCCAGATCTGATTTGTTAAATTTCAGCAAAAGCAGAAGGTTGGAGAGGGGAAGGGGACCTGCTCCCCGGGACGGAAGCAGGCCAAAAACTCAGTGGTGCTGCACCGCCACAATGTCGAGCAGGTGACGGTCGGTTTGCTCAGGACATAAGCCTGCCTGCTGCGCGTTATGCAGCTCATCCGCCAGCGTCTTCAGCAGCAGGCCATCCTGCTGCTGCTCTTTATCCATATCGCGTAAGAATCTGAGCGTCGTAATGTCCTGCTGCGCTTTGGCTTCATCGGCCAGTTTGTTGAGGGTGCTGCAGCGTTGTTCATACTCTTCAAGCGTTTTCTGAAACAGTTCTTCCAGACAAGAGTAGCTCTCGTTTATCCCATCAAGGGCTTTAACGACAGGGTTTGCCCCTGCAGCTTTCAGGAAGTTAAAAACGCGCATCATATGGGTGACGTTACTTTGTGCCTGAGAGCGAAAGAAGGTGGCAGAGCCCGTGAGGCTATTCTCAGCGCACCAGGCACTTAAGTGAAGGTGCAGGTTGGAGGCGTAGAACTCAAGGTTCATCTGCGCGTTAAGTTTTTGCATCATCGTTTGGGTAGCCATACTCATATCCTTATTGACGGTGGGACGTGATGTCCGTTGCTTAACCTGAGCACCAGGCAAGTACGAAGAAAAAGAGCAGAAATACGCTTTCTGCAGTAAACGAAGTCGACCGAAATTCACTTCCTGTGTTCGATATAAATAAGCATACCCTTGTCTTTGGTCTAAGAAAACTCTTAAATTGGCTGTGTTTACCATACATTACAAACTTTAATATAGTACAGAAATACAATTAGCTCGCCATAGAACAATGTTTAGATAATCCACTGATAATCAACATTTTTTATCGAAGAGATATGCTGTTACTCTTTCGGGAATATTAAACCGGAATAATGCTCTGTAAAAAAATGAATCACGGATTAATTATTCCGTATATCAGGTGCATTAATAAAATTGCGCTAAATCAAATTCTGTGGAGTAAATAATTTTCAGTGCGTGTGGCATTTTTGATGAAAAACATACTGCACTTTTCTGACGTCCGGCGTTCTCGTGCCCGATCCGGGGCATCAGGGATATCTTAGCTAATCTTATGGATAATCCTGCTTACCCTCATTTCATTTGTCTGACAAATACTGCCTTTTTTATGTCATTTTTCGCTGAATTTATGTACGCAATTACTGTAATTCTGCGGTGTGATGGGGCTCTCTTATGGATGATTAATTTCCCGCTAAAACTATCACCAGCAATAACGCTTATAACGAGGTAAGCGCTAATGCCTTGTTTTAAGTCCGATTAAATAAGAAGCACGCACATATTCCCTACAGAAAAGAAAGCTAAAGCTGGAGTTTACCATGCACAAATTTACTAAAGCGCTGGCGGCCATCGGTCTGGCTGCCGTTATGTCACAATCCGCTATTGCTGAGAATTTAAAACTCGGTTTTTTGGTAAAACAGCCCGAAGAGCCCTGGTTCCAGACGGAGTGGAAATTCGCCGATAAGGCCGGGAAAGATTTAGGTTTTGAAGTGATTAAAATCGCCGTGCCTGACGGTGAGAAAACCCTGAACGCCATCGACAGCCTGGCGGCCAGCGGTGCGAAAGGCTTCGTTATCTGTACGCCGGATCCAAAGCTGGGCTCGGCCATCGCGGCAAAAGCCCGCGGTTACGACATGAAGGTCATTGCCGTTGACGATCAGTTCGTGAACGCCAAAGGCAAGCCGATGGACAGCGTCCCGCTGGTCATGATGGCCGCGACAAAAATCGGCGAACGTCAGGGCCAGGAACTCTATAAAGAGATGCAAAAACGCGGCTGGGACGTCAAAGAGACCGCAGTGATGGCTATTACAGCGGATGAGCTGGACACGGCGCGTCGTCGTACAACCGGGTCAATGGACGCGCTGAAGGCGGCCGGCTTCCCGGAAAAACAAATCTACAAAGTCCCCACCAAATCTAACGATATCCCGGGCGCTTTCGACGCCGCCAACTCCATGCTGGTTCAGCATCCGGAGGTCAAACACTGGCTGGTGGTCGGCATGAACGACAACACCGTGCTGGGCGGCGTGCGCGCGACGGAAGGTCAGGGCTTCAAGGCACCTGACGTGATCGGGATTGGCATCAACGGCGTTGACGCCGTCAGCGAGCTGTCCAAAGCGCAGGCCACCGGCTTCTACGGCTCACTGCTGCCAAGCCCGGACGTTCACGGCTATAAATCCAGCGAGATGCTCTACAACTGGGTCACCAAAGGAGCTGAACCGCCGAAATTTACCGAAGTGACCGACGTGGTGCTCATCACCCGCGACAACTTCAAAGAGGAGCTGGCGAAAAAAGGACTGGGCGGGAAGTAATACGCGGTGATTGTGCCCCTCATCCTGCGTGAGGGGCCTGACGTACACACTACAGGAATCACGGAGACGTTATGCGACAGTCTGATCCGTATCTCTCTTTTCGCGGCATCGGGAAAACCTTCCCCGGTGTTAACGCGCTGACCGATATCAGCTTCGACTGCTATGCCGGCCAGGTTCATGCCCTGATGGGGGAAAACGGTGCGGGAAAATCCACGCTATTGAAAATCCTCAGCGGCAACTACTCGCCCACGACCGGCACGCTGGCGATCCGCGGCGAAGAGGTCGCTTTTGCCGATACCACGGCGGCGCTCAATGCCGGGGTAGCCATTATCTATCAGGAGCTGCACCTCATCCCTGAGATGACCGTGGCGGAAAACATCTATTTAGGACAGCTCCCGCACAAAGGCGGCGTGGTGAATCGTTCGCTACTTAATTATGAAGCGGGGCTGCAGCTAAAACACCTGGGGCTGGACGTCGATCCCCAGACGCCGCTGAAATATCTCTCCATCGGCCAGTGGCAGATGGTTGAAATTGCCAAGGCGCTGGCGCGTAACGCCAGAATAATTGCCTTCGATGAACCCACCAGTTCGCTCTCTAAGCGTGAAATCGAAAATCTGTTCCGCGTGATCCGCGAATTGCGTCAGGAAGGCCGGACGATTTTGTACGTTTCGCACCGCATGGAAGAGATATTTGCTCTCAGCGATGCCATCACCGTGTTTAAAGATGGACGCTATGTGCGCACCTTTACCGACATGGCGCAGGTGAACCATGACCAGCTTGTTCAGGCGATGGTCGGACGCGATCTGGGTGATATCTATCACTGGCAGCCTCGCCAGTACGGCCCTGAGCGTCTGCGCCTCGATAGCGTAAAAGCGCCGGGCGTCAGAACGCCGATTTCGTTATCCGTACGCAGCGGTGAAATCGTCGGCCTGTTTGGTCTGGTAGGCGCGGGGCGTAGCGAATTGATGAAAGGGCTGTTCGGCGGTACCCGTATTACCGATGGGCAGGTCTCCATTGACGGCGAGCGGGTAGACATTCAGAAACCGGCCCACGCGATCGGGGCGGGAATGATGCTCTGTCCGGAAGACCGGAAAGCAGAGGGCATTATTCCGGTGCACTCGGTACGCGACAACATCAATATTTCCGCCCGCCGTAAGTTTATTCGCGCAGGTTGCCTGATAAACGATAGCTGGGAGTCGAGTAATGCCGACCACCATATTCGTTCACTGAATATCAAAACGCCGGGTCCGGAACAGCTGATCATGAATCTGTCAGGCGGAAACCAGCAGAAGGCCATTCTGGGCCGCTGGCTGTCGGAGGATATGAAGGTCATCTTGCTGGATGAGCCGACGCGCGGTATCGACGTGGGGGCAAAACACGAGATTTATAACGTGATCTATGAGCTGGCAAAACGCGGCGTGGCGGTGCTTTTCGCCTCCAGCGATCTGCCGGAGGTGCTGGGCGTGGCCGACCGCATTGTGGTGATGCGTGAAGGCGAAATTGCCGGCGAATTACTTCATGAACAGGCGAATGAACAACAGGCGTTGAACCTCGCCATGCCTAAAGTTAGCCAGGCCGTCGCCTGAGTAAGGAGTTAATGATGTCCTCTGTTACTACATCCGGAGTGCCGAAGTCGAAGTCGGCGTTGAGCGTTGGGCGTATCTGGGATCAGTACGGCATGCTGGTGGTGTTTGCCGCACTGTTCGTCGCCTGCGCGATCTTTGTCCCCAACTTTGCCACCTTCATTAATATGAAGGGGCTGGGTCTCGCCATCTCCATGTCCGGGATGGTGGCCTGCGGGATGCTGTTCTGTCTGGCCTCCGGCGATTTTGACCTGTCGGTGGCGTCGGTGATTGCCTGTGCAGGCGTTACGACGGCCGTGGTGATCAACATGACGGAGAGCCTGTGGATTGGCGTTTTTGCCGGTCTGTTACTCGGCGTCATCAGCGGCCTGGTGAACGGTTTTGTTATCGCGCGCCTGAAGATTAACGCCCTGATCACGACGCTTGCGACAATGCAAATTGTCCGCGGGCTGGCCTATATCATCTCCGACGGTAAAGCGGTGGGGATTGAAGACGAGCGTTTCTTTACGCTGGGTTACGCCAACTGGCTGGGTCTGCCTGCGCCTATCTGGCTGACCGTGGCCTGCCTGATCCTGTTCGGCTTCCTGCTTAACCGGACCACCTTTGGCCGTAATACGCTGGCGATTGGCGGTAACGAAGAGGCCGCCCGTCTGGCCGGGGTGCCGGTGGTGCGCACCAAGATTATTATCTTTGTGCTCTCGGGGCTCGTTTCTGCCGCGGCGGGGATTATTCTGGCGTCGCGTATGACCAGCGGCCAGCCAATGACCTCTATCGGTTATGAGCTGATCGTTATTTCGGCCTGCGTGTTAGGGGGCGTTTCCCTCAAGGGCGGCATCGGAAAAATCTCATATGTGGTGGCCGGTATCCTGATTTTGGGCACGGTAGAGAACGCCATGAACCTGCTGAATATTTCGCCGTTCTCGCAGTACGTGGTGCGTGGTCTGATCCTGCTGGCAGCGGTGATTTTCGACCGTTACAAGCAAAAAGCGAAGCGTACCGTGTAACCGTTTTGCACCTCTTTTATTGCTCAACTTATAACCATAGTTGACCCCTTCACCGCCCCGCCAGTAAAACTGACGGGGCGGTTGTCAAATGGCGAGCGACGTCACACTGTCTATACTTACATGGCTATGAAAGAGGTAAAGGCGTTTACCTCTCGTCAACCGTAAGGAGGAAAAGGGTGGCTGACTTGTTAACCGCACCGCCTGTACTGCCCGGACATTATGCTTTCTTTTTTGATCTCGACGGCACGCTCGCCGGGATAAAACCGCACCCCGATCAGGTGTCTATTCCGGAGGCGGTGTTACAGGATTTGCATCAGCTCTCGCTCATGAATGAGGGAGCACTGGCATTGATATCAGGGCGCTCAATGGCCGAGCTGGATCTGCTCGCCAGTCCATACCACTTTCCGCTGGCCGGTGTACACGGAGCGGAGCGCCGCGACATCCATGATCAAACGCATATCGTTTCACTCCCCGACGCACTTACGCAAACGCTCCAGAAGCGGCTCTCTGCTGCGCTGGCCGACCTGCCTGGCACCGAACTGGAAGCCAAAGGCATGGCCTTTGCCCTGCATTATCGCCAGGCACCGCAGCACGGAGATGCCGTGCTCGCGCTTGCTCAGACGGTTGCGGATGCGCATCCACAGCTGGCGCTGCAGCCGGGCAAATGCGTGGTGGAGTTAAAGCCGAAGGGGATTAATAAAGGCGCAGCCATCACCGCATTTATGGCGGAGGCGCCATTTAAGGGCCGGACGCCTGTTTTCTTTGGGGATGACCTGACCGACGAGGCCGGGTTCCGTGTGGTTAATCAGGCCGGAGGGATCGCCGTTAAGGTAGGGCCTGGTGACACTGTCGCCGAATGGCGGCTGGCGGATGTCGCCAGCGTCTGGCAGTGGGTATCTGATATCGCTAACCAGCAACAACAACAAATAGCGCAAAACAAAGGGGGAAACCATTATGGGTCGCTTAGTCGTCGTCTCTAACCGAATCGCACCGCCTGATGATAAAAAAGCCAGTGCGGGTGGCCTGGCGGTAGGGGTGTTAGGTGCCTTGAAAGCCGCTGGCGGGCTGTGGTTTGGCTGGAGCGGAGAAATCAGTGAAGAAGAGAAACCGCTCACAAAAGTGACGCGCGGGAATATCACGTGGGCGTCGTTTGCACTGAAAGAGAAAGACTACGACGAGTATTACTCGCAGTTCTCGAATGCCGTCCTGTGGCCGGCGTTTCACTATCGCCTTGACCTGGTCAAATTCCAGCGTGAATCCTTCGAAGGCTACGCGCGCGTGAATGCGCTGCTGGCGGATAAACTGCTGCCTTTAATAGAAGAAGACGATATTTTATGGATCCACGATTATCACCTGCTGCCGTTCGCCAGAGAGTTGCGAAAGAGGGGAGTGAATAACCGGATTGGCTTCTTCCTGCACATCCCGTTCCCGACGCCGGAAATTTTTACCGCGCTGCCGCCGCATGAAGAGCTGCTGGAGGCGCTGTGTGACTACGATTTGCTGGGCTTCCAGACGGAAAATGACCGACTGGCATTCCTTGACTCCGTGTCAGGGAAAGCGCGTCTGGTGACCAAAGGCGGGAAAACCCATACGGCGTGGGGAAAAACGTTCCACACCGAAGTGTATCCAATAGGGATTGAACCTGACGAAATCGCGGAGCAGGCCTCCGGCCCGCTGCCGCCGAAGCTGGCGCAGCTTAAGAATGAACTCAAGCACGTGAAAAATATCTTCTCGGTCGAGCGTCTTGATTATTCTAAAGGGCTGCCGGAACGCTTCCTGGCGTATGAAACGCTGCTGGATAAATATCCGGAGCACCACGGTAAAATTCGCTATACCCAGATAGCGCCGACGTCGCGCGGTGAGGTTCAGGCCTATCAGGATATTCGCCATCAGCTGGAGACAGAAGCCGGGCGCATTAATGGCCGTTACGGGCAGCTGGGCTGGACGCCGCTGTTTTATCTGAATCAGCACTTCGACCGCAAGATCCTGATGAAGGTCTTCCGCTATGCGGACGTTGGCCTGGTGACGCCGCTGCGCGACGGGATGAACCTGGTCGCGAAAGAATACGTGGCAGCGCAGGATCCCGCCGATCCGGGTGTTCTGGTGCTTTCCCAGTTTGCCGGGGCCGCGAATGAGCTCACGTCGGCGCTTATCGTTAACCCTTACGATCGCGATGACGTGGCGAATGCCCTGAACCGCGCGCTGACCATGCCGCTCACGGAACGTATTTCCCGCCATGCTGAAATGATGGAGACGATCCGGATGAACGATATTAACCACTGGCAGGCGCGTTTTATTCAGGATCTCCGCGATATCGCCCCACAAAGCCATGAAGGCGATTTACAAAAAAAGATCGCAACTTTCCCTAAACTTGCCTGATATTTCCCTGGGGGGTTAACGCCCCCCAAGCGGCACTAATAACACGTCAACCTGACTTGATGCGACAATGGATTTCGCCGCGCAGGCCGCGCGCGATAAAAAGCTGTGGTTATGATTCCCGCATATCACTAAATCAATATTCTGTTTACGACACATGTCGAGAATATGGGCATTAAGTTCTCCTGTCGCAATTACAGTTTCATAGACAGGATAGTGTGCCTTTTCGACCAGCTCGCGCAGAAATTGCTGCGTTTCCTCCTGAAGTACCTCACGAATATCCTCCAGCATGGGGGCAGCCAGCTGATTATACATCTCGGGTTCGGCCGCAAGCGTGATGAGGCTGATGCGGGCATTGTGAGGTCTGGCAATGGAAACTGCCCGGGCGACGAGTTGATGGCTTTCTGGGGAAACGGCAACAGAAACAAGTAGATGGGAGTAACTCATGGCGCACTCCTTGGGTGTCTGACTGACAGCGTTTGATCACCTTTACCGCGATTTTCCGGGTTCTGCAAGGGCTGATTACGACATTAGTGTGAAGCTTATCATAATTATTCATTAATTATTCTTATAAGAAGAATAACTGAAAAATGCGCCTAAATGAAAAAAATTAACAACTTAACGTAAATCACACAATTTTATGCCTTGACTGTTGAATCGTTTTGATGCGTTACAAAATCATTTCGAATGATCACGCTCTGAAACATCTTTTTTGGGCTGCCTGCATAACTCTATGTTTTTTCACAGTAAGAAAAATGTTTCCCGGAGGGGTGAATGATGTAAATGTTTCCGCGCGACGCCCACCCGAGGAAAAGCACGTTGCATGCCAGTTCTGATCCCCCTTCTGCATGAGTATTCGTCAATTAAGAATACAAAACAGTGTCGATTGGTTAATAATTGAACAAATTACAAGTCATACTGATGGATTTATGGGTCATATTCACTTAAATTGTGTGACGTAGATCACATTTTTTTTAAATTTGAGGATGGCTGGATTGTATGTGTCAAAACTGACGAGTAGAGTTTGCGTCGAATTAGGAAAAATCTTAGTTATTTGTAAGAAATGATAAAACATGTAAGAGACGCATTCGCGTTTCCTCTCTTACGCGTTTCGATGAATACAAACCTAAATTCAACTATGCATTTAGCCTTTTCTTTTTTATACCGGGTGATTTCCCGGCGACATCACGGGGTGCGGTCTTTCCGCATAAAAATAATAGTTGGTTATTCGGGATGGGAACAATGCATACATCCGAGTTGCTAAAACATATCTATGACATCAATTTGTCGTATTTACTGCTCGCGCAGCGTTTGATTAGTCAGGACAAGGCGTCCGCGATGTTTCGTCTGGGTATTAACGAAGAGATGGCAACCATGCTGGGTGGTTTAACCCTCCCGCAGATGGTTAAACTGGCTGAAACGAATCAACTGGTTTGCCAGTTCCGTTTTGATGACTCTCAGACTATAACGCGTCTGACGCAGGAGTCCCGTGTAGACGATCTTCAACAGATCCATACCGGTATTCTTCTCTCTACTCGCTTGCTTAACGAAATCAGCCAGCCTGATGACGTAGCCCGTAAGAAAAGGGCCTAGCAATGAGCGAGAAAAGCATTGTTCAGGAAGCGCGTGACATACAGTTGGCCATGGAGCTGATTACACTGGGTGCTCGTTTACAAATGCTGGAAAGCGAGACGCAGTTGAGCCGTGGTCGTCTCATCAAACTGTACAAAGAGTTACGTGGTAGTCCCCCGCCGAAAGGCATGCTGCCGTTTTCTACCGACTGGTTTATGACGTGGGAGCAGAATATTCACGCTTCCATGTTCTGTAATGCCTGGCAGTATCTTCTCAAAACCGGTTTGTGTAGCGGCGTTGACGCCGTGATCAAAGCCTACAAACTTTACCTTGAACAATGCCCACAGCAGGAAGAAGGTCCTCTGCTGGCGCTGACCCGCGCATGGACGCTGGTGCGTTTTGTTGAGAGCGGAATGCTTGAGCTGTCGCGCTGCAACTGCTGCAACGGCAATTTTATTACCCATGCTCACCAACCTGCAGGCAGCTTCGCCTGTAGTTTATGTCAGCCTCCTTCCCGTGCAGTAAAAAGACGTAAACTTTCCCGGGATGCTGCCGATATTATTCCACAACTGCTGGATGAACAGATCGAACAAGCTGTTTAACCCGAACGTGTGGGAAAGATTCCAGCAGCGGTAAGCGATTACCGCTGCTTTTTTTTACCCCGCGAACGGTCAACGCTGCGAGCTGGACGTCCTTGCCATAGTCACTAGCGGAAGGATGATGTCGTGCTTATCTTATTAGGTTACCTGGTAGTTCTCGGTACAGTTTTCGGCGGTTACATGATGACCGGCGGGCACCTTGGAGCACTCTATCAACCGGCTGAACTTATTATCATCGGCGGCGCAGGGGTAGGGGCTTTTATCGTTGGCAACAACGGTAAATCGATCAAGGGCACGCTGAAAGCAATTCCATTGCTGTTCCGTCGCTCAAAATACACCAAAAGCATGTATATGGATCTGCTGGCACTGCTCTATCGCCTGATGGCGAAGTCGCGTCAGCAGGGCATGTTCTCGCTTGAGCGGGATATTGAAAACCCGAAAGAGAGCGAAATTTTTGCCAGCTATCCGCGCATTCTTGCTGATGCCATGATGCTGGATTTCATCGTCGACTATCTGCGACTGATCATCAGCGGCAACATGAATACCTTCGAAATCGAAGCGCTGATGGATGAAGAGATTGAAACCCATGAAAGCGAATCGGAAGTGCCGGCTAACAGCCTGGCGCTGGTCGGCGACTCGCTTCCGGCATTCGGTATCGTTGCTGCGGTCATGGGGGTGGTGCACGCCCTGGCCTCAGCGGACCGTCCGGCAGCCGAGCTCGGCGCGCTGATTGCCCATGCGATGGTGGGCACCTTCCTCGGTATTTTGCTGGCGTACGGCTTTATCTCTCCGCTGGCCAGCGTGCTGCGCCAGAAGAGCGCGGAAACCACCAAAATGATGCAGTGTGTGAAGATCACGCTGCTCTCTAACCTCAACGGTTATGCGCCACCGATCGCGGTTGAGTTTGGCCGTAAAACGCTTTACTCCAGCGAGCGTCCGTCGTTTATCGAGCTTGAAGAACACGTGCGTGCGGTGAAAAACCCAAACCAACAGACGACAACTGAGGACGCATGAAAAACCAGTCCCATCCGATCGTCATCGTAAAAAAACGCAAGCACAAGGGCGGTGGGCATGGCGCCCACGGCTCGTGGAAAATCGCGTACGCCGATTTTATGACCGCAATGATGGCGTTCTTTCTGGTGATGTGGCTGATCTCCATCTCCAGCCCAAAAGAGCTGATCCAGATTGCCGAATATTTCCGCACGCCGCTGGCAACGGCGGTGGCCGGCGGGCCGCGTATCTCTAACAGCGAAAGCCCGATCCCGGGCGGCGGCGATGATTACACCCAGCAGAAGGGTGAGGTGAAAAAAGAGCCGAACATCGACGAGCTGAAACGAAAGATGGAACAGGCGCGGCTGAAAAAACTGCGTGGCGATCTCGATCAGCTGATTGAAGCGGATCCGAAGCTGCGCGCGCTGCGACCGCATCTGAAGATTGACCTGGTGCAGGAAGGGCTGCGTATCCAGATTATCGACAGCCAGAACCGCCCGATGTTTAAAACCGGGAGTGCGGAAGTCGAACCGTACATGCGCGATATTCTGCGTGCCATTGCACCGGTGCTGAACGGCATTCCTAACCGAATCAGCCTGTCAGGCCACACGGATGATTTCCCGTACGCCAGTGGGGAGAAGGGATACAGCAACTGGGAACTTTCTGCCGACCGTGCCAACGCCTCGCGCCGCGAGCTGGTGGCAGGTGGGCTTGATGATGGCAAGGTACTGCGCGTAGTCGGCATGGCCGCAACCATGCGCGTTTCCGACCGCGGGCCGGATGATGCCATCAACCGTCGTATCAGTCTTTTAGTGCTGAACCAGCAGGCGGAGCAGGCCATCCTGCATGAAAACGCCGAAAGTCAGAATGAGTCACTGGACGATTTAAAACAGCCTGGGGCCGTTCCTTCGGCTGCCGTTCCAACATCGCCACCAGCCAATCCGAGGTGATAGCGTGAGCATGGATATTAGCGATTTTTACCAGACATTCTTTGATGAAGCCGACGAATTGTTGGCCGATATGGAGCAACACTTGCTCGATTTGGTGCCCGAAGCACCGGATTCCGAGCAGCTCAATGCCATCTTCCGTGCGGCGCATTCCATTAAAGGCGGAGCCGGAACGTTTGGATTTACCATCCTGCAGGAAACGACCCATTTAATGGAAAACCTGCTTGATGAAGCACGACGCGGTGAGATGCAGCTCAATACCGATATTATCAACCTGTTTTTGGAAACCAAAGATATTATGCAGGAACAGCTCGACGCCTATAAAAGTTCGGCAGAGCCTGATGCCGCCAGCTTTGAATACATCTGCAATGCGCTGCGCCAGCTCGCGCTGGAAGCCAAAGGTGAGGTTGCCGCAGCCGTGGTTCCTGCCGCAAAACTGAGCGTTGTGGATACGGTTGCCGCACAGGCGTCTGCCCCTGCCGACGCACCGGCGGGCAAACTGCGCGTGGTGCTGTCTCGCCTGAAAGAGAATGAAGTTAACCTGCTGGAAGAAGAGCTGGGTAACCTGGCGAAATTAAGCAACGTGGTTAAAGGCAAAGACAGCCTGGCCGCGACGCTTGATGACGGTATTGGCCAGGACGATATCGTGGCGGTGCTGTGCTTTGTGATTGAAGCCGATCAAATCGCCTTCGAAACCGAAACGGTCGCGGTTGACGTTCCTGCGGCTGTGGAAGAGGCGGCTGTTGTCGCTCAGGCTGCCGCACCGGCTGTGGCGCCTGCGGCTCCGGCGCTGAAGGCGGTGCCAAAAGAGGCTGCTGCACCGGGCCGTGGTGAAAAACCTGCCGCGCGCTCCAGCGAGTCAACCAGCATCCGTGTCGCCGTTGAGAAGGTTGATCAGCTGATTAACCTGGTGGGCGAACTGGTGATCACCCAGTCGATGCTGGCGCAACGTTCAAACGAACTCGACCCGGTCACCCACGGGGATTTGATTACCAGCATGGGCCAGCTGCAGCGTAACGCCCGCGATCTGCAGGAATCGGTCATGTCCATCCGTATGATGCCGATGGAATATGTCTTCAGCCGCTTCCCGCGTCTGGTTCGCGATCTCGCCAGCAAGCTGAACAAGCAGATTGAACTGACCCTGATGGGCAGCTCAACCGAACTGGATAAAAGCCTGATCGAGCGCATCATTGACCCGTTAACGCACCTGGTGCGTAACAGCCTCGACCACGGTATCGAACTGCCGGAAAACCGCATTGCCGCCGGGAAATCCCCGGTCGGGAATCTGATCCTGTCTGCGGAACATCAGGGCGGAAACATCTGCATTGAAGTGACCGATGACGGCGCCGGTCTGAACCGCGAGCGCATCCTGGCAAAAGCGATTTCGCAGGGAATGGCGGTCAATGAAAACATGACCGACGAAGAAGTGGGCATGCTGATCTTCGCACCGGGCTTCTCTACCGCAGAGCAGGTGACCGACGTCTCCGGGCGCGGCGTGGGCATGGACGTGGTAAAACGTAACATCCAGGAGATGGGCGGCCACGTTGAGATCCAGTCCAAACAGGGTTCCGGCACGACCATTCGCATCCTGCTGCCGCTGACGCTGGCGATCCTCGACGGCATGTCCGTCAAAGTGGCGGACGAAGTCTTTATCCTCCCGCTGAACGCCGTGATGGAATCCCTCCAGCCGCGTGAGGAAGATCTGCATCCGCTGGCGGGCGGGGAGCGCGTGCTCGAGGTTCGCGGTGAGTACCTGCCGCTGGTGGAACTGTGGAAAGTGTTCGAAGTGGACGGGGCGAAGACAGAGGCTACGCAGGGTATCGTGGTGATCCTGCAAAGCGCGGGCCGCCGCTACGCATTGCTGGTCGATCAGCTGATCGGTCAGCACCAGGTGGTGGTGAAGAACCTCGAAAGCAACTACCGCAAAGTGCCGGGTATTTCTGCCGCCACCATTCTGGGTGATGGTAGCGTGGCGCTGATCGTCGACGTGTCGGCGCTTCAGGGATTAAATCGTGAACAACGTGTGGCGTACACAGCCGCCTGATTAAGTAGAAGGTAATAACATGACCGGTATGAGTAATGTAACGAAACTGGCGGGCGAGCCATCAGGACAGGAATTTCTGGTATTCACTTTAGGCGATGAAGAGTACGGCATCGATATCCTGAAAGTGCAGGAAATCCGTGGTTACGACCAGGTTACCCGCATCGCTAACACGCCTGCGTTTATTAAAGGTGTCACCAACCTGCGTGGCGTCATTGTGCCCATCGTGGATTTGCGCGTGAAGTTCAGCCAGGGCGACGTTGACTACAACGACAACACCGTGGTGATCGTCCTGAATCTGGGGCAGCGCGTGGTGGGGATCGTGGTGGATGGCGTGTCTGACGTGCTTTCTCTGACCTCTGATCAGATTCGTCCTGCGCCAGAGTTTGCGGTCACGCTGTCGACCGAATACCTGACCGGTCTGGGCGCGCTCGGCGAGCGTATGCTGATTCTGGTGAACATTGAGAAGCTGCTGAACAGCGATGAGATGGCGCTGCTGGATATCGCCGCGAGTCACGTAGCCTAAAACAAAGCCGGGTGGCGCTGACGCTTACCCGGCCTACGCGTTCGGGCCATTTGTAGGCCGGGTAAGGCGAAGCCGCCACCCGGCTTTTTTACATCCTGCTCCACCAGCTTAGCTTCCGTGGCTACCCATACGTTAATGCTCGGGGCCGTCTTCACCGCTGGATATCGCGGCGAGTCGCGTAGCCTAAAACAAAGCCGGGTGGCGCTGACGCTTACCCGGCCTACGTGTTCGGGCCATTTGTAGGCCGGGTAAGGCGAAGCCGCCACCCGGCGTTTTTACATCCTGCTCCACCTGCTCAGCTTTCGTGGCCACCCATACGTTAATGCTCGGGGGTCGTCTTCACTGCAGGATATCGCGGCGAGTCGCGTAGCCTAAAACAAAGCCGGGTGGCGCTGACGCTTACCCGGCCTACGCGTTCGGGCCATTTGTAGGCCGGGTAAGGCGAAGCCGCCACCCGGCTTTTTCATGCCATTACGCTTCCTGCTTTACCAGTTCAGCTTCAGCTTCCGCGTCCCGCGCACCTTCATTCTGCGACAGCATGGCGGTCGCAATACCATTACCCAGAACGTTAATTGCGGAACGGCCCATATCCAGGAAGTGGTCGATCCCCATCAGCAGCAGAATACCAGCGACCGGAATGTTAAAGCTTGGGATCGTCGCAGCCAGCACCACCAGCGAGGAGCGCGGTACGCCCGCAATCCCTTTTGAGGCCAGCATCAGGGTCAGCATCAGCACCGTCACCTCAGAGAAGCTCAGATGAATGTTGTACGCCTGCGCAATAAACATCGAGGCGAAAGAGCAGTACACCATCGACCCCACCAGGTTGAAGGAGTAGCCAATGGGCAGTACGAAAGAGGCGATGTTGCGCGAGCAGCCAAAACGCTCCAGTTGCTCCAGCGTTTTAGGATAGGCCGCTTCAGAACTGCTGGTGGTAAACGCCACCAGAACTGGATCTTTCAGCATGCTGACCAGGCGGAACACCTCTTTTTTCAGCACCATGTAACCCACGGCCAGCAGCACCATGCAGGTGAGAAGAATGGCAACGTAGTAGCCGCCAATAAAGGAGGCATAGTTCAACAGAATGCCCAGACCCTGCGTGGCGATAACGGATGAGATTGCCGCGAAAATGGCCAGCGGCGCAACGTACATCACGTAGCCTGTGACCTTCAGCATGATATGGGAAACCACGTCCAGCGCGGCCACCAGTGGGGCATTGAATTTCTGCCCCAGCGACGCGCCGCCAATGCCGAAGAACATGGAGAACACTACAATCTGCAGGATCTCATTGTTCGACATCGCCCCCGCGATGCTGGTTGGAATGGTGTGTGACAGGAACGCTTTCAGCGTCATGCCCCCAACGGCCAGACCGGTATCCACCGCCTCGGTCGGGACGGTCAGGTTCAGCCCGCTGCCCGGATGCTCCAGCGTGACGATAAACAGGCCGACCAGAATTGAGAGCACGGATGAGCTGATAAACCACACCATCGCTTTGCCGCCCACGCGGCCAATGGTGGAGGTTTCGCCCAGCTTCATAATGCCGACGGTGAGCGTACTGAAGACCAGCGGCGCAATGACCATTTTGATCAGTCGCAGGAAAATATCGGTCAGAAGGGTAATATTATCCGACCAGGCTTTGATGGCATCCGCAGATGCATATTCATGAATTGCTGCCCCTGAAAGAATACCCGCCAGCATGAATATCACGATGAAGAGTGTGAGTTTGTTTGCACTTGCCACGAAAAAAGACCCTCTATGCGCTTCAGATGTAGCCCGCACCGATACATATAAATTTTTTATTACGACGCGGGAAATTATTCGGCACATAAATTGACGCAAAGCGTAGGGGGATACAACTCCTTTTTAAGTTTTATTAATTTTGTTGTTATTGCCCTGACGATATATTGTGATCTGCATCACACTTTAATGGATATATTCTCTACTGATAGCATGAAAATGCTGAAAAAAATAATTTAACTCTCTGTTATTTAAGGCAATAAGAAGTCAATAAGACAAAGTGCTTATGCGTTAAGGGGCAGGTGGTCGAAGCGATATCCGTAAACTAAATTCTCAATAACCCCCCTCAGAGGAACATTAAGCGGGGCTAACATCTTGAACGACAAAAATAAAACGTGGCAAGGGAACGGAGACGTCTTCTGGAGGGTGGTAAATGAAAAGAAAACTCCTTTTGATCTGCGCAGGCACCTTACTGACTGCGACAACGGTCCATCAGGCGCTGGCCGTCACCAGTAGCGGCACCATCGGCGCGACGCTGACGCTCACGAACGGTTGTCTGATAAACGGATCGCCCACGCAAAACGGCATTAACTTCGGGACACTGGATTTCGGCACCCATCCCGCAACGTTTTCCACTCTGACCACGCAGCTCACCGGCGCCAGCGGCGGAAACACCTTCACTATTCAGTGTACGACCGCCAGCTATACGGTGGCGATCACCGGCAACACCAACTCCACCGCACCCGGCACCGTTGTCGGCACCCCGGGAACCCCTGCGCGCTATCTGGTTAACACCGCCAACGCGGCACAGGGCGTGGCATACAGCCTGTACAGCGACAGCGGGTTTAACAGCGTGATTGCCAATAACACCGCGCTGCCGATCGCCTCTACGGCCGGAGGGGTGGACAGTTACACCCTCTACGGACGTATTACCGGCGGCGGTAACAGCGTGACGGTCGTCCCGGGCACCTACACCGACACGATTAACGTCAGCGTCACCTATTAGTCCTGCACCGCCATGAAGGCAACTCTTACTGGTCTGCGCATATGCGCAGAGGGACACGTGCAGCCTTTTTTCGCGCTGATCGTCGGATTGCTGATGACGCCCGCGGCGGAGGCGGTGACGTCACAGTCCTTTAAGGTGAGCGCGACGATTGTTCCGGGATGCGCGGTGGCCACCGGCAGCGGAGGGGTTCTCGGGACGCTGGATTTTGGCACCCATAACGGCGTCGAGAGCGCACCGGTAAGCACCAGCTTTGTGCCAAACGGGGCGTTGTCTATCGCCTGCACGCCGGGCGTGGCGCTGAGCATGAGCATTAATGGCGGACAGAATTATTCAACCGTTCGCCGCATGAAGCGCTCGAACGGCGCCGACGTGGTGGGATACCGGCTTTACAGCAGCAGCTCGCTGGCCGCGAACAGCGAAATTGGCGTCAACCAGGCGATACCGGTGACCTATAGCAACAGCAATAACATCGCGCTGCCGCTTTTTGGCGTGGCGCTACTGACCGGATTTAGCCCGGCAGGAACGTATTCCGATCAGCTCACCGTGACCTTGTCATGGTAATAAAGGGAGAGTGTTGATGAAGCCAGTTTTCAGACCTGTTTGTCTGGCGGGCGCGTTGGGAATGGCTGTGGCAATCGGTCAGGCGCAGGCGGCAGCCACCATTCTGCTCTGGCCGATCGACCCGTGGCTTGCGGCAGACGCCAACGCCACGGAGCTGTGGATCCAGAACCAGGGAAACAGCGCCACCACGATGCAGGTGCGTATTGTGCGCTGGAAGCAGGAGGACGGACACGAACGCTACACCGCGCAGCAGGATGTGGTCGCCAGCCCGCCCATCGTCACGATTGGCACAGGCAGCAAGCAGCTTATCCGTCTTATTAAGCAGGCCCCCGTTCCCGCAGGCGTCGAACAAGCCTACCGCATTATCGTGGATGAAATTCCTCAGCCTGATGCTAAAGCAGAACCCGCCATCGGCCTCAAGTTGCAGATGCGTTACTCCATTCCGCTGTTTGTGTATGGCCAGGGGATCCCGACAATAAAAGAGGGGGCGCATCACGCGCTGGTGGAGACCCGGAACCTGAGCTGGCGGGTGACGCGAGCGGATGGGCAGCCGGTACTGGAGGTTCGGAATCGGGGGGATGTCCATGTCAGGCTGAGCCAGGTGGCGCTGGAGCAGGGAGGGCAGAAACGCACGGTCGCGGAGGGATTGCTGGGTTACGTACTTCCCGGCAGCACCCGCAGCTGGCCGATACCCGCAGGCGTTCGTCAGCCAGAGCGGATGAGCGCGCAGATTAATGCCAGGGACGCACAATGGCAGTCGACGCCCGTCAACTGAAGCCGGCGATGATGATACTGCTTTGCGTCAGTTCCGCGACCTGGGCTGAGCCCGGCGATGACAGCCTTCCGCCGCCGCCCCAGGCACAGGCGATACATGATGAAGCGGTCTTCCAGCTTGCCCTCGTGCTCAACCACTACGATACCGGTCTGGTCGTGCCCGTGACGCAGCGCAAAGGCGCTTTCTTTATCTCCAGCGCTGACCTGCTGCGCGCGGGGCTGCCCCCGGAACATGTTCCTGCCGGAGAGGTGAGTCTCTCATCGCTTTCTCAGGTTCGGGTGGAGTACGACAGCGCCGGGCAACGTCTGCTGCTGACCGTTCCCCGGGACTGGGTCGCATCCCGCGTGACGCCGTTCGGCGCGCAAACGGCGCAGGCCAAACCGCACTTCGGGCGCGGCGCGCTGCTCAATTACGATCTCTACACCAACCACACGGAGCATATCGGCGGACAGGCGTCCCTCTGGCATGAATTCCGCTATTTCAATGAGAACGGCTCGTTTTCCTCCACCGGCTATGCCCGGGAAAATTTCACCGGTAACGACGGTCAGCAGGAAGGGTATGTCCGCTATGACACGACCCTGCTGTTCACGAATGAGGATGACGCAATGAGCTGGAGCGTCGGGGACGTGATCAGCGATGCCCTGAGCTGGAGCTCCAGCGTGCGGATGGGAGGGATCAGCGTCGGGCGAGATTTCTCCCTGCGCCCTGACCTGGTGACGTGGCCGCTGCCCGAATTCGCGGGGGAAGCGGCGGTGCCCACCTCGGTGGATCTCTTTATCAACGGCTATCGGTCCGGCTCAACCCAGCTTCAGCCGGGCCCCTTCACCCTGACCAATCTGCCCTATATCAACGGCGCCGGGGATGCGGTACTGGTCACGACGGATGCATTAGGGCGCCAGGTCAGCACCACGCTGCCGTTTTACGTCTCCAGCGACCTGCTCAAAAAAGGGCTGAGCGACGGCGCCGTGACGCTGGGCAGCCTGCGGCGTAATTACGGTATCAAGAATTTTGACTACGGCCCGGCGGCAGGCAGCGGTTCGTATCGCTACGGGGTGACGGACTGGCTGACGCTGGAGGGTCATGCCGAAGGGGCGCAGGAGCTGGCGCTGGGCGGGGCTGGGACGGTGATTAAACTCGGCCAGTTTGGCGTGGTGAATACCTCTTACTCGCAAAGCCGCATGCGCGGGGAGGCGGGCGGGCAAATCAACTGGGGTTACCAGTACAGCACCAGCGAGTTCAGCGTGGCCACCCAGCACACGCGTCGGGACCGCGGCTTTGGCAATCTGGCCCTGTACGACCAGCCTACGGTGTATGACGATAACGATAAACCCATCGCCAGCTTCAGCCGCAATACGGACCAGTATTCTCTGACCTTCAACCTGGGACAGTACGGCAACATCGGCGCAGCCTGGATTGGCGTGGAGAGTTTTGACAGTCAAAAAACCGAGCTGCTTAATCTCTCATGGAGCCGTAATTTGTGGGGCGCGAGCAGTATTTACCTCGCCGGGAGTCGGGACCAGCAGCGGGGAGACTGGACGGTCGCGCTGTCGCTGCAGGTGCCGCTGGGGGCACGCGACAGCGCCGCGTTCACCGTCGAAAACACCCCGGATGCGGGCAACACCCAGCGCATTAACTACAACCATTCCATGCCGTCTGACGGCGGCTTTAGCTGGAACATGGCCTGGGCCAACCAGTCAAAATCCAGTGACTATCAGCAGGGCACGCTGGGCTGGCGTAATAACAATATTGAACTGCAGGGCGGCGGCTACGGCGAAAGGGACATGATGACCTGGTGGGGCGAGGCGATGGGCGCGATTGTTCTGATGGACGGCGAGCTGTTCGCGGCGAATAAGATCAACGATGCGTTTGTGGTCATCAGTACCGACGGTCATCCGGACGTGCCCGTCAGCTATGAGAACCAGCCCGTTGGCAAAACGAATAACAACGGTTACCTGCTGGTCAGCGGGGTGTCGGCGTATTACCCGGCAAGCTACCGCATTGATACCCTGAACCTGCCGGCGGACACCCGGCTGAAAGAGACCGAGCGGCGAATTGCGATTCGGCGTCACAGCGGCTATCTGGTCGATTTCCCGATGGAGCAGGAGAGAGTGGCAAGCGTCATCCTCCACGATGCGCGCGGCCAGGCGCTGCCGGTGGGAAGCCAGGTCCGGCGTGCCTCGCGCAGCAATGCGGTGGTGGGGTATGACGGTATTGCCTGGCTGGAAAACCTTAGCGATGTGAATCCGCTGGAGGTGATCGCGCCTGACGGAAAAAGCTGCAAGGTCACCCTGACCGTGGGAGCCAACCCGGAGCACAAGCTGCAAACCTACGGTCCGCTGGTGTGTCGGGAGGCGCCATGAAGCGTCTGCTGCTGTTGATGCTGTTGCTGTTCTCCGGCGGCGGCTGGGCGGCGTGTACCGTCAGTACGGTTAATGCGTCGTTTGGCAGCGTCACCTCGTTCGCGCTCAGCGGAACCGGGGAGGTTGAAACCACCGGCAGGCTTGTTGTGGCGTGTGATACCGTGCTCAACGTTCTGACCAACGATTCGGTGACCCTGAGCTACACCGCGGCGTCAGTCTCGGGCAACAGTCGCGCGACCATGAAACGTACGGATAATGCCGCCATTACGGACGTAATCCCCACCCGGCTGTGCGGATTATCGGCTTGTGCGAGCAGCAGCGAGGTGCAGATAAGTAAAACGTATACCTGGAGCGGGAATACCTTGCTGGGGCTGCTGGGGACAAGGCAGTATAACATTCCGCTCTATTTTCGCACCGTCGCTGGACAAAACGTCACTGCCGGTCCCTACCAGGTGCAGTTGACCTTCAGCATCAGCTACAGCGTCTGTGCCTTCGGTGTTGGAAGCCTTTGTACGAATGCCCAGACGGGAACCTCAACAACCACCATCCTGTTGGATATGACCGTCACCAACGACTGCAGCGCCATGACCACGCCGGACGTCAACTTCAACAGCGCGCCGCTGGTACAAAGTTTCCCCACCGTCTCACAGGCGATAGCCGTCACCTGTACCAAAGGCAGTACGTATACCATCGGCATTAACAACGGTGCTAACGCGCTGAATAACGTGCGCCGGATGGTAAGCGGCAGTAACTACCTCAGTTATGACATCTATAAAGAAGCCACGGGTAACCGCTGGGGCGGCAGCGGCAGCGAACGCTGGACCAGCGCGACGTCGTCGCAGGTCAGTGCCGACGGTTTACTGCGTACCTACAACTACACCGCGAAAGTGCTGACTAATCAGGCCACGCCACCCGCCGGAACCTACACCGATACGCTGATTGTCGACGTGGCTTTCTAACCCCGCGCTTTTCCCTTTCTCAAATGTAAAGTTCCTGTTGGCTGTGCCGATAACACCGTTAATAAATCTATGAGAAGGTGTTGTATGTTGAACCGTATCCGCGTTGTCACAATGCTTATGATGGTGCTGGTCATTTTCGCACTACTTCAGCTTATCTCCGGCGGGCTTTTTTTCTCGTCATTAAAACAGAACCAGGACAGCTTTGCGGCCTCGAACGATCTCCGCCTGCAGCAGAGTGAACTCACCTCAACGTGGGATCTGATGCTGCAAACGCGTATCAACCTGAGCCGCTCGTCCGCGCGCATGATGATGGATCCCAACAATCAGCAGAGCAGCGCGAAAACCGATCTGCTGAAAAATGCCCGGGCGACACTTGCGGATGCCGCAAAGCATTACGAGGCCTTTAAGAAAATCACCCCGCAGCCTGCGATGGAGCAGGTGAGCCAGAATATCGACGAAAAATACAACGCCTACCATGCCGGTCTGGCAGAGCTGATTCAGTTCCTGGAGAGCGGCAACATGGACGCCTATTTCGCGCAGCCGACGCAGGGGATGCAAAACGCCCTCGGCGCGGCGCTGGGGGAATATGCAAAGGTCAGTGGCGATCTGTATCACTCCGCGTTTGCTGAAAGCCAGAATGACTACCGCTTTGCGAAATGGCAGATGGCGGTGCTGGCGCTGGCGCTGGTCATTGTGCTGATCGCGGTCTGGTACGGCATTCGCCATATCCTGCTGAACCCTCTCGGTCGCGTCATCGCCCATATTCGTGACATTGCCGGCGGTGACCTGACCAAAACGCTGACCGTGTCCGGGCGCAATGAGATCACCGAGCTGGCAAACAGCGTTGACCATATGCAGCGTTCGCTTATCGATACCGTCGCCAACGTGCGTAGCGGCACGGATGCCATCTATACCGGCACCAGCGAAATTGCGATGGGCAATAACGACCTCTCATCGCGCACTGAACAGCAGGCGTCCGCCCTGGAAGAGACGGCGGCCAGCATGGAGCAGCTCACCGCGACCGTGAAGCAGAACGCCGATAACGCCCGCCAAGCGTCTCAGCTGGCGGAAAGCGCCTCCGAGACGGCGCAGCGCGGCGGTCGCGTGGTGGATGGCGTAGTGAAAACCATGCACGACATCGCCGAGAGCTCGAAGAAAATCGCCGACATCATCAGCGTCATCGACGGCATTGCCTTCCAGACCAACATTCTGGCGCTGAACGCCGCCGTGGAAGCGGCGCGCGCGGGCGAACAGGGACGCGGGTTTGCCGTGGTGGCCGGGGAAGTGCGCAACCTGGCCAGCCGCAGCGCCAACGCGGCAAAAGAGATCAAATCGCTGATTGAAGATTCCGTCTCCCGCGTCGATACCGGCTCCGTGCTGGTGGAAAGCGCCGGGGAGACCATGAATGACATCGTGAATGCCGTCACCCGCGTGACGGACATCATGGGTGAAATCGCCTCTGCGTCTGATGAGCAGAGTCGTGGTATCGACCAGGTTGCCCTGGCGGTATCGGAAATGGATCGCGTGACACAGCAAAACGCCGCCCTGGTGCAGGAGTCCGCTGCGGCGGCCGCTGCGCTGGAAGACCAGGCGAGCCGTCTGAAGATGGCCGTCTCGGCGTTTCGTCTCGCTTCACTCGCTGGAAACACGGTCACCCCGCAGGCGACGTACCGCGCGCCAGCCGCTGAAACGGCTGCAAACCGTACGCGTACCGCGGCGACCGGACAAGATGAAAACTGGGAAACATTTTGACTGACAATTAAACCGCGGCTGCTTGCCGCTTGATGGGAGCGTGGATGTTAAATCGTATTCGTATCTCGACCACACTGTTTTTGATTCTGATCCTTTGCGGTGTGTTGCAGGTTGGCAGTAACGGGTTGTCTTTTTGGGCGTTTCGCGATGGCTATCAGAATTTGCAGGACGTTGAGGCGAGTAATCAGCAGCGCTCCGCACTGGCACAAACCCGTGCCGTGCTGCTGCAGGCAAGCACTGCGCTGAACAAGGCGGGAACCTTAACCGCGCTAAGTTATCCGCCGGATGACATTAAGGCGCTGATGGCCACCGCACGCGACAGCCTGAAACAGGCTGACGCACAGTTTAAGGCCTTTGCGGCACAGGCCACCGGCAGCGAGAAAGAGAAAGCGCTGAAGGCCGCCATGAAGACCCACTTTGAACAGTGGTACAGCGATCTCGACCATCAGGCGACGTGGCTTGAGAACAACCAGCTGTCGGACTTTATGACCGCGCCGGTTCAGGCCTCACAGGCGGCGTTTGACGGCAGCTTTGACGCATGGCAGCAGGATATCAATCAGTCTGTTCTGCGCGCCGGTGAAGCAAGCCGCACCAGCTATCACATGTCGGGCGTCATCTTCGGCGTGATGGTGATTCTGGCGGGCTTGCTGACCGGCGCCGCGCTGCTCTGGTCACGCAAAATGATTGTGCAGCCGCTGGCGATTATCAGCAGCCACTTCGACAGCATTGCGAAAGGCGACCTGGCGCGTCCGGTGGCGGTGTTCGGCAAGAACGAAATTTCGGCAATTTTTGCCAGCCTGAAGGCGATGCAGGGATCGCTGAGGGAAACGGTATCCGACGTGCGTCAGGGCAGTTATGCCATGCACACCGGGATCTCAGAGATTGCGGCGGGTAACAACGATCTCTCATCCCGCACCGAGCAGCAGGCGGCCTCGCTGGCGCAGACGGCAGCCAGCATGGAGCAGCTGACCGCGACGGTTAGCCAGAACGCCGATAACGCGCGTCAGGCGTCTGACCTGTCAAAACAGGCGGCGATGACGGCGAAGAAGGGCGGCGACCAGGCGTCCCATGTCGCCAGCACCATGCAGGAGATCGCCACCAGTTCACAGAAAATTGGTGACATCATTAGCGTGATTGACGGTATCGCGTTCCAGACCAACATACTGGCGCTGAATGCTGCCGTTGAAGCGGCGCGTGCCGGGGAGCAGGGGCGCGGGTTTGCGGTGGTAGCGGGTGAAGTGCGTAACCTGGCGAGCCGCAGCGCCAACGCGGCGAAAGAAATTAAGGTGCTGATTGAAGAATCGGTGTCACGGGTTCAGCAAGGCTCTGCCCTGGTGGATACGGCGGCACAAACCATGCACGAAATCGTCACCTCCGTGACGCGGGTGAACGACATCATGGGCGAGATTGCCTCGGCGTCGGATGAACAGCGTCGCGGGATTGAGCAGGTTGCTCAGGCGGTCACCCAGATGGATCAGGTGACGCAACAGAACGCCTCGTTAGTTGAGGAAGCGGCAGCGGCAACCGATCAGCTGGCCAGCCAGGCGGATCGTCTGACCGGGCTGGTCGCGGTATTTAATGTGAAAGAGCACGTTGAAGCAGTAACAGAAGTCGGGCGGTCGCAGGCCGTGCCAGTTGTATCCTGAATGTAATTAAGAAGGCGCTATGACATCACCAATGCCCCCTGGGCAAACGTCATTATTGTTGCAGATGACACAGCGCCTCGCGCTGTCCGACGCGCATTTTCGTCGGATATGTCAGTTAATCTACCAGCGTGCGGGGATCGTGCTTGCGGATCATAAGCGGGACATGGTCTACAACCGTCTGGTGCGGCGCTTGCGTACGCTGGGGCTGGATGATTTTGGTCGCTATCTGAGCATGCTTGAGGCGAACCAGAACAGCGCCGAGTGGCAGGCTTTTATTAACTCGTTAACCACCAACCTGACGGCGTTTTTCCGGGAGGCCCACCACTTCCCGGTCCTGGCCGAGCATGCGCGCCGGCGCACCGGGGAGTATCGCGTCTGGAGTGCGGCCGCCTCGACGGGGGAAGAGCCGTACTCGCTGGCGATCACCCTTGCCGATACGCTGGGGATGGCGCCGGGACGCTGGAAGGTCTACGCCAGCGATATCGATACCGAAGTGCTGGAGAAGGCGCGTAACGGCGTTTATCGCCAGGATGAACTGAAAACGCTGTCGCCGCAGCAGCTGCAGCGTTATTTCATGCGCGGCACGGGCCCGCATGAAGGCCTGGTACGCGTACGCCAGGAGCTGGCGAACTGCGTCGAATTCGCGCCCGTTAACCTGCTGGATAAGCAGTACAACGTGCCGGGGCCTTTCGACGCCATTTTTTGCCGTAACGTCATGATCTATTTTGATAAAACGACGCAACAGGACATTTTGCGTCGGTTTGTTCCGTTGCTCAAGCCTGACGGTTTACTGTTTGCCGGGCACTCGGAAAACTTCAGCAACCTCGTGCGTGAGTTTAGCCTGCGTGGGCAAACGGTATATGCGCTGAGTAAGGAAAAAGCATGAGTAAAATCAGGGTATTGTCCGTCGATGATTCAGCGCTGATGCGTCAGATCATGACTGAAATTATCAATAGCCACAGCGACATGGAGATGGTGGCAACCGCCCCCGATCCGCTGGTAGCGCGGGATTTAATTAAAAAATATAACCCCGACGTGCTAACGCTGGATGTCGAGATGCCGCGCATGGATGGCATAGATTTCCTCGAAAAATTAATGCGGCTGCGGCCCATGCCGGTGGTGATGGTCTCCTCCCTGACCGGGAAAGGATCGGAAATCACCCTGCGCGCGCTGGAGCTGGGAGCGGTGGATTTTGTCACCAAGCCGCAGCTCGGCATTCGCGAGGGGATGCTGGCGTACAGCGAGATGATCGCCGAGAAGATCCGCACCGCGTCGCGGGCAAAGCTTGCCGCCCACACGCCGATGGCCGCGCCTGCGACCCTGAAGGCCGGTCCCTTACTCAGTTCGGAAAAACTGCTGGTCATTGGGGCGTCAACCGGAGGAACAGAGGCAATTCGTCATGTACTCCAGCCATTGCCGCTCTCAAGTCCGGGTATTCTGATCACGCAGCATATGCCGCCAGGCTTTACCCGTTCGTTCGCCGAACGCCTGAACAAGCTGTGCCAGATCAGCGTGAAAGAGGCGGAAGACGGCGAGCGCGTGCTGCCGGGACATGCCTATATCGCCCCTGGCGACAAGCATATGGAACTGGCGCGCAGCGGCGCTAACTATCAAATCAAAATTCATGACGGACCGCCGGTCAACCGGCACCGTCCGTCGGTGGATGTGCTGTTTCATTCGGTGGCGAAACATGCGGGGCGCAACGCCGTGGGGGTGATCCTGACGGGGATGGGCAACGACGGGGCCGCCGGAATGCTTGCAATGCACCAGGCTGGTGCCTGGACGATTGCGCAGAATGAAGCAAGTTGTGTGGTGTTCGGCATGCCGCGCGAGGCCATCAATATGGGTGGCGTGAGCGAAGTGGTCGATCTTAGCCAGGTAAGCCAGCAGATGCTGGCGAAAATCAGTGCCGGACAGGCAATACGTATTTGACTCAGGAGTATTATTTTATGGCGGATAAAGAGCTTAAGTTTTTGGTTGTGGATGACTTTTCCACCATGCGTCGCATTGTGCGCAACCTGCTGAAAGAGCTGGGCTTCAATAACGTTGAAGAAGCAGAAGACGGCGTGGATGCGCTGAACAAGCTGCAGGCGGGCGGGTTTGGTTTTGTGATCTCCGACTGGAACATGCCAAACATGGACGGTCTGGAACTGCTGAAAACCATTCGTGCTGATGCGGGAATGGCGTCCATGCCGGTGCTGATGGTCACGGCAGAAGCGAAAAAAGAGAACATCATTGCCGCTGCACAGGCGGGCGCAAGCGGCTACGTGGTGAAGCCATTCACGGCGGCGACCCTGGAAGAGAAGCTCGGTAAGATCTTCGAGAAACTCGGCATGTGAGGTGTTGGTTATGATGCAACCTGCTATGAAACCCGTTGAAGAACACTCGCCGAGCGACATTATCGTCCGCATCGGCAGCCTGACGCGCATGTTGCGTGACAGCCTGCGTGAGCTGGGTCTGGATCAGGCAATTGCCGAAGCGGCGGAAGCGATTCCTGATGCACGCGATCGTCTGGACTACGTCGTGCAGATGACCGCTCAGGCCGCGGAACGTGCGCTGAACAGCGTTGAAGCGTCACAACCGCACCAGGATGCGATGGAAAAGGGTGCGAAAGCGCTGACCAAACGCTGGGACGAGTGGTTTGAGAACCCAATCGAGCTGGCGGATGCCCGCGAACTGGTGACCGACACCCGTCAGTTCCTGGGGGATGTGCCCGGCCACACTAGCTTCACCAACGCCCAGCTGCTGGACATCATGATGGCGCAGGATTTCCAGGACCTGACCGGTCAGGTGATCAAGCGCATGATGGATGTGATCCAGGAGATTGAGCGCCAGCTGCTGATGGTGCTGCTGGAGAACATCCCGGAACCGGCAGCCCGTCCAAAACGCGAGAACGAAAGCCTGCTCAATGGTCCACAGCTCGACGCCAGCAAGGCGGGCGTGGTGGCAAGCCAGGATCAGGTGGACGACCTGCTGGACAGCCTCGGCTTCTGATGGTCCATTCCGCTTCAGGGGGTTAACGCCGCCTGGGGCGGTTTGCGACAAAATCACCGAAAAGAGCCCGAATAAACGGGCTTTTCCCGCCATTGGATTTCCGCTGCGCTGGCATGATACCCGTGACGTAATGGGCTGAGCGTGCACAGTGGCAGAAGAGAACGACGACAAAACGGAAGCCCCCACACCCCACCGACTAGAAAAGGCGCGTGAGGAAGGGCAGATCCCCCGATCCCGAGAATTGACCTCCCTGCTGATCCTTATCGTAGGGGTGTGCATTATCTGGTGGGGCGGGGAGTCGCTCGCCCGCAAGCTGGCGGGCATGCTCTCAACCGGCCTCCGTTTTGACCACAGTATGGTCAACGATCCGAATCTGATCCTCAGCCAGATTATTCAGCTGATTAAAGGGGCCATGGTTGCGCTGCTGCCCCTCATTACCGGGGTTGTGCTGGTCGCGCTGGTCTCGCCGGTGATGCTCGGCGGTCTGGTCTTCAGCGCCAAATCGCTGCAGCCGAAATTTTCCAAACTCAACCCGCTGCCGGGTATTGCGAAAATGTTCTCTGCCCAGACCGGGGCCGAGCTGCTCAAAGCCATTCTCAAATCGGTGCTGATGGGCAGCTCCGCGGGGTTTTACCTCTGGTACCACTGGCCGGAAATGATGCGTCTTATCAGCGAATCGCCGCTCACCGCGATGAGCAACGCACTGAATCTGGTCGGGCTCTGCGCGCTGCTGGTGGTGCTCAGCATTATCCCGATGGTGGGTTTTGACGTGATCTTCCAGCTCTATACCCACTTCAAGAAGCTGCGGATGTCGCGTCAGGATATCCGTGACGAATATAAGCAGATGGAAGGTGACCCGCACGTGAAGGGGCGCATCCGCCAGATGCAACGTGCCGCCGCCCGTCGCCGCATGATGGACGATGTGCCAAAGGCCGACGTCATCGTTACCAACCCGACACACTATTCCGTTGCGCTGCGCTATGACGAAAACAAAATGAGCGCGCCGAAAGTGGTGGCGAAAGGGGCGGGACTGATCGCGCTGCGTATCCGTGAAATTGGCACCGAACACCGCGTGCCGATCCTCGAAGCCCCTCCGCTGGCGCGTGCCCTGTACCGCCATGCGGATATTGGACAACAGATCCCGGGACAACTTTACGCCGCCGTGGCGGAAGTGCTGGCCTGGGTATGGCAGTTGAAGCGCTGGCGTCTGGCCGGCGGTCAACGGCCTGTGAAACCTGAGAACCTTCCGGTGCCTGCCGCGCTGGATTTTATGAACGAGAAGGACACTGATGGCTAATCTGGTGGCAATGTTGCGCCTGCCCGGCAACCTGAAATCGACCCAATGGCAGATCCTGGCCGGGCCGATTCTGATCCTGCTAATTCTGTCGATGATGGTACTGCCGCTCCCGGCGTTCATCCTCGACCTGCTTTTCACTTTCAATATCGCGCTGTCCATTATGGTGCTGCTGGTGGCGATGTTCACCCAGCGTACCCTGGAGTTCGCCGCGTTCCCGACCATTCTGCTGTTTACCACCCTGCTGCGACTGGCGCTGAACGTGGCGTCCACGCGTATCATCCTGATGGAAGGCCACACCGGGGCGGCAGCGGCAGGTAAAGTGGTGGAAGCGTTCGGCCACTTCCTGGTGGGCGGTAATTTCGCTATCGGTATCGTGGTGTTCGTCATCCTCGTGATCATCAACTTTATGGTCATCACCAAGGGTGCAGGGCGTATTGCGGAAGTGGGCGCGCGCTTTGTGCTGGACGGGATGCCGGGCAAGCAGATGGCGATCGACGCCGACCTGAACGCCGGGCTAATCGCCGAAGATGAAGCCAAAAAGCGCCGTGCGGAAGTGACGCAGGAAGCGGACTTCTACGGCTCCATGGACGGTGCGAGTAAGTTTGTGCGCGGTGACGCCATCGCGGGCATTCTGATCATGGTGATTAACGTGGTCGGCGGCCTGCTGGTGGGCGTATTGCAGCACGGGATGGACATGGGCCACGCGGCGGAAAGCTATACGCTGCTGACCATCGGTGACGGTCTGGTCGCGCAGATCCCGGCGCTGGTGATCTCCACTGCGGCGGGTGTCATCGTGACCCGCGTGAGCACCGATCAGGACGTTGGCGAGCAGATGGTGGGCCAGCTGTTCAGTAACCCGCGCGTGATGCTGCTGGCCGCGGCGGTGCTCGGGTTGCTCGGCCTGGTGCCGGGTATGCCAAACCTCGTCTTCCTGCTGTTTACGGCGGCGCTGCTGGGCCTTGCCTGGTGGATGCGTGGCCGTGAAACCAAACCGGCAGCGGAACCTGTTCCGGTCAAAATGCCGGAGAATAATCAGGCCGTCGAAGCGACCTGGAACGACGTTCAACTGGAGGATTCTCTGGGAATGGAAGTCGGGTATCGCCTGATCCCGATGGTCGATTTCCAGCAGGACGGCGAGCTGCTCGGCCGTATCCGCAGTATCCGTAAAAAATTCGCCCAGGACATGGGCTTCCTGCCGCCGGTGGTACACATCCGCGACAATATGGACCTGCCGCCCGCGCGCTATCGCATCCTGATGAAAGGCGTTGAAATTGGCAGCGGTGATGCCTATCCGGGCCGCTGGCTGGCGATTAACCCCGGCACCGCCGCAGGCACGCTGCCGGGCGAGCAAACCATCGATCCGGCCTTTGGTCTGGCCGCGATCTGGATTGAAAGCGCGCTAAAAGAGCAGGCGCAGATCCAGGGTTACACGGTTGTTGAAGCCAGTACCGTGGTGGCAACCCACCTTAACCACCTGATTGGGCAATTCTCGGCGGAGCTGTTTGGCCGTCAGGAAGCGCAGCAGCTTCTGGACCGCGTCACGCAGGAGATGCCGAAGCTGACGGAAGATCTGGTTCCGGGTGTGCTGACCTTAACCACGCTGCATAAGGTGCTGCAAAACCTGCTCGACGAGAAGGTGCCGATCCGCGATATGCGCACCATTCTGGAAACCCTTGCCGAACACGCGCCAATACAAAGCGATCCGCACGAGCTGACGGCGGTGGTGCGCGTGGCGCTGGGACGCGCCATTACCCAGCAGTGGTTCCCGGGAACCGGAGAGGTGCAGGTTATTGGCCTCGATACGCCGCTTGAGCGTCTGCTGCTGCAGGCTCTGCAGGGCGGAGGCGGCCTGGAGCCGGGCCTGGCGGATCGCCTGCTGGCGCAAACCCAGGAGGCGCTGGCGCGTCAGGAGATGCTCGGCGCGCCGCCGGTGCTGCTGGTGAACCACGCGCTGCGTCCGCTGCTGTCCCGCTTCCTGCGCCGCAGCCTGAGCCAGCTGGTCGTGCTGTCGAATCTCGAGCTGTCGGATAACCGTCATATCCGCATGACCGCGACGATTGGAGGAAAATAATGCGCAAATGGCTATGGATTTTGCTCTTCCCGCTGGCGGCGCAGGCTGCCGGGGAAGGCACCTGGCAGGCAAGCAGCATGGGGGTGACCCTCAGCAACCGCGGTGTTGCCATGTCGTCTGGACCGTTGTCGCCCTCGGAAGGGGTTTCCGGGCAGATGGGCCTGGTGGTCTGGAACTACCGGCTGATTGGCCCTACGCCAGCGGGCCTGCGGGTGCGCCTCTGCTCTCAGACGCGCTGTACGGAAATTGACGGCGAAAATGGGACGACGCAGGCGTTCAGCGGCGTGCCGGCTATTGAGCCTTTGCGTTTCATCTGGGAAGTGCCGGGCGGGGGGCGTTTGATCCCGGCGCTTAAGGTGCAAAGTAATTCTGTCATCGTGAACTATCGCTGACGGTCGAATTATCAGGACTGCAAAAAAACAAAACCCGGCGTTTGCCGGGTTTTTTGTATTACATCCGTTCTACGGTTTCGATACCCAGGGTATCCAGACCCAGCTTCAGGGTCTTCGCCGTCAGCTGCGCCAGCTTCAGGCGGCTGTTGCGGACCGACTCACTCTCCGCAGAGAGAATAGGGCAGTGCTCGTAGAAGCCGGAGAACAGACCCGCCAGATCGTACAGGTAAGCACACATCACGTGCGGCGTGCCGTCACGCGCAACCACGGTCAGCGTCTCTTCGAACTGCAGCAGACGCGCGGCCAGCTGCGCTTCACGATCTTCCGTGATGGTCACGGTGGCGTTTGCCAGCACGCTTTCGTCGATATTGGCTTTACGGAATACCGACAGCACGCGGGTGTAGGCGTACTGCATGTACGGCGCCGTGTTGCCTTCAAACGCCAGCATGTTGTCCCAGTCGAAGATATAGTCGGTGGTACGGTTCTTGGACAGGTCCGCGTATTTCACCGCGCCGATACCCACGGCGTTCGCCAGTTTTTCCAGCTCGTCGGCCGGCATGTCCGGATTCTTCTCAGCCACCAGACGACGGGCGCGTTCCAGCGCTTCGTCCAGCAGGTCGGAGAGCTTCACGGTCCCGCCCGCGCGGGTTTTGAACGGCTTGCCGTCTTTACCCAGCATCATGCCGAACATGTGGTGTTCCAGCGGAACGCTGTCCGGTACGTAACCGGCTTTACGCACGATGGTCCACGCCTGCATCAGGTGCTGGTGCTGACGGGAGTCGATGTAGTACAGCACGCGGTCGGCGTGCAGCGTTTCATAACGGTATTTCGCACAGGCGATATCGGTCGTGGTGTAGAGGTAGCCGCCATCCTTTTTCTGGATGATCACGCCCATCGGTTCGCCTTCCTTGTTTTTGTACTCATCAAGGAACACCACCGTTGCGCCTTCGCTCTCCACCGCCAGGTTTTTCGCTTTCAGGTCAGCCACAATGCCGGGCAGCATTGGGTTGTACAGGCTTTCACCCATTACGTCGTCACGGGTCAGGGTGACGTTCAGACGGTTATAGGTCAGCTGGTTCTGAGACATGGTGATGTCAACCAGCTTGCGCCACATCTCGAGGAAGTATTGATCGCCGCCCTGCAGTTTTACCACGTAGCTGCGCGCGCGCTCGGCAAAGGCTTCGTCTTCGTCATAGTGCTTTTTGGCTTCGCGATAAAACCCTTCCAGGTCCGCCAGCGCCATTTCGCCCGCGTTTTCCTGCTGCTGTTTTTCCAGGTAAGCAATCAGCATCCCGAACTGGGTACCCCAGTCGCCCACGTGGTTCGCGCGGATCACCTTGTGACCGAGGAACTCGAGCGTACGCACCGCGGCATCACCGATGATGGTGGAGCGCAGGTGGCCAACGTGCATCTCTTTCGCCACGTTCGGGGCAGAGTAGTCGATCACGACGGTCTGCGCTTCCGGCTGGGAAACACCCAGACGATCGGATTTCAGGGCCGCGTCAACGTGGCTTGCCAGGAAGGCAGGCTCAAGGAAGATGTTGATAAAGCCCGGGCCGGCGATTTCGGTTTTGCTGGCAATGCCGGCGAGATCCAGATGCGTCAGTACCTGCTCAGCGAGCTGTCGCGGCGGCATACCCAGTTTTTTAGCCACTGCCATCACGCCATTAGCCTGATAGTCGCCAAACTGTACTTTTGCTGACTGACGAACCTGCGGTTCGCAATCCGCAGGCGCGCCTGCGGCAATCAGTGCCTGACTGACTTTTTCGGAGAGAAGAGCCTGAATATTCACCTGGATACCTTACTTTTTTGATGCGGGCTCACAACCACCCGCGCCAGTTAGAGAATTTAGGGCGGGAGTATACTGCAAATGCCTTCTGCCGTCAGCATCGCGGGGCCTGAAGATTGCTCAGAATCCAGGCTAAGAAGGTGTGCATAAACATGCAGTCGTAAAAAGCCGGATTCTGCGGTTGGTCAAAACAGAGCAACAGAGTAAATTAGCGGCTTTGCGACACGAAAAGAGAGTGACTTATGGCGAACTGGCAATCCATTGACGAACTGCATGATATTTCCGCAGATTTACCGCGCTTCACCCAGGCGTTCATAGAACTTGCCACCCGTCTCGGCCTGGATATTACGCCGCTCGAGGCCGATCACATCTCTTTGCGCTGCCATCAGAATGCCACCGCAGAACGCTGGCGTCGCGGGTTCGAACAGTGCGGCGAGTTACTGTCCGAGAATATCATTAACGGTCGCCCCATCTGCCTGTTCAGGCTGCGTGAGCCGGTGAGCGTGGCCCACTGGCAATTCACCGTGGTTGAACTGCCGTGGCCGGGCGAGAAGCGCTATCCGCACGAAGGGTGGGAGCACATTGAAATTGTCCTGCCGGGTGAGCCGGAGACATTAAACGCGCGCGCGCTGGCCCTGTTAGCTGACGAAGGCTTAAGCCAGCCGGGGATTTTTGTGAAGACCAGTTCGCCCAAAGGCGAACGCGAGCGGTTACCCAACCCGACGCTGGCCGTCACGGACGGGCAGGTCACGGTGAAGTTTCATCCCTGGACCATTGAGCAAATCGTTGCCAGTGAGGCGCAAGAGATGTGAGTTCCCGCCAGGACTGAAAACAGACGGCGTGTCATGATGGTGCGTTTGGTGGAATTTAAGGAGGATTACATGGCGCTGCTGGAGATTTGCTGTTACAGCGTGGAGTGTGCCGTCACCGCGCAAAATTACGGAGCTGACCGCATTGAACTGTGTGCGGCACCCAAAGAGGGCGGGCTGACGCCTTCTTACGGCGTGCTGAAGGCTGCCCGTCAGGCCGTCACGATTCCCGTTCACCCGATTATTCGTCCGCGCGGCGGTGATTTTTGTTACACGGCGGGCGAGTTCGGTGCCATGCTTGATGATATCGCCCTCGTGCGCGACCTGGGGTTCCCCGGGCTGGTCACCGGCCTGCTGGATGAAGACGGCAATATCGACCTCCCGCGCATGCGTCAGGTCATGAGCGCCGCGCAGGGGCTCGCCGTCACTTTTCATCGCGCATTTGATATGTGTAGAGATCCGCTTCAGGCCTTTGAAACGCTTGGAGAACTTGGCGTGGCGCGCATTCTGACATCGGGTCAACAGCCGTCCGCTGAAAAAGGACTGCAATTAATTACGGAACTAAAAGCACATTCCGGTGTTCCAATAATAATGGCGGGTGCGGGAGTCCGTGCCAGCAATCTGGAACGGTTTTTAAACGCCGGGGTAGAAGAGCTGCACAGCTCGGCAGGCAAATGGATGCCGTCACCCATGCGTTATCGCAATACAGGATTGTCAATGTCGACGGATGCTGAAGCGGATGAGTATTCACGCTACGGTGTCGAGGGAGAGTCGGTTGCGGAAATGAAGTCGCTGATTGAGCGCCATCACGTGTAGCAACGTACCGATTTTTACCGCGCATCATGTCGCCCAATATGATGCTTGCTTGTACCAGGCCCCTGCAAATTACACAGGGGCCTTTTTTTCTCCTGCGCCCGGTAGCGCTTCGCTTACCGGACCTGGAAAATCGGGAGTAGGCCGGGTAAGGCGCAGCCGCCACCCGGCTAACAGGCTACGGCTTCGTCGCAATCAACACCGCTCGCATCGGGGCCGGATAGCCTTCAATGGTTTTGCTGTGATCGGCCGGGTCGAGGAACTGCTCAAGCGATTCGGTGATCATCCACTCGGTCCGGCGCTGCTCTTCGATAGAGGTCACGCTGACATCGGCAATTCGCACATCCACAAATCCGCATTTCTCCAGCCAGTTCTTCAGGGCCAGCGCGGAAGGGATGAAGTAAACGTTGCGCATCTGCGCGTAGCGATCGCCCGGTACCAGAACGGCATGTTCATCGCCTTCGATCACCAGCGTTTCCAGCACCAGCTCGCCGCCGCTGACCAGCTGATCTTTCAGTTGCCACAGGTGCTCCAGTGGGGAACGGCGGTGATACAACACGCCCATGGAGAACACGGTATCAAAGGCTTTCAGTGCGGGCAGCTGCTCAATACCCAGCGGCAGCAAGTGCGCGCGCTGGTCGTTACCCAGCAGCTTACGTACCGCTTCAAACTGACACAGGAACAGCTGCATCGGGTCGATACCGACCACCAGATGCGCGCCCGCGCCAATCATGCGCCACATGTGATAGCCGCTACCGCAGCCCACGTCCAGAATGGTGCGCCCGGTCAGGTCGGAAAGGTGCGGCAGAACGCGATCCCATTTCCAGTCTGAGCGCCATTCGGTATTGATGTTCACGCCGTACAGCGAGAACGGCCCTTTACGCCACGGCATCAGGTTGCGCATCAGCGTTTCGATACGGTTGATCTGCCCTGGCGGAAGCGGTTCTTCACTCTCTGCAGTGACGCTGTGCAGGAGATCCAGACGATGCGGGGTCAGTTCCGGCAGAAACTCCACCGCATTTGACCACTGCTTTAACAGACCGTGCTGCTGATCCCGCTGCCAGGCGGCAATCTGCGCAGGCAGCGTCTCCAGCCAGTGGGAGAGGTGATTTTTGGCAATCAGCTGATAGAAGTTGCTGAACTCGATCATGCGGGTTTCCCCGCTTTCAGCGCCACCAGAGACCCAAAGTTGAAGCACTGGAACCACAGTTCGCTATGCTCAAATCCGGCCTGACGCAGGCGCGCCTTATGGGTTTCTACGGAGTCCGTCAGCATCACGTTTTCGAGCATGCTGCGCTTCTGGCTGATCTCCAGCTCGCTGTAGCCGTTCGCCCGTTTGAAATCGTGGTGCATATTAAACAGCAGCTCGCCAACCTCGGCATCTTCGAAGCTGAATTTCTCCGAGAGCACCAGCGCGCCGCCAGGATTCAGCCCCTGATAGATTTTGTCCAGCAGCAGCTGGCGGTCTTCCGGCACCAGGAACTGCAGGGTGAAATTCAGCACCACCATCGAGGCGTTTTGGATCTCGATCTCACGGATATCGCCTTCCACCACGTCAACCGGAACAGGGGCTTTGTAGGCGTCAATATGGCGACGGCAGCGTTCCACCATGGCCGGAGAGTTATCCACGGCAATGATTCGGCAGCCTTCGTGATGAACGTTACGACGTACCGACAGCGTTGCCGCGCCGAGCGAGCAGCCCAGGTCATAGACCTGCGTGCCGGGTTGAACGAAGCGCTCAGCCAGCATGCCGATCATAGAGATAATATTGGAATAACCGGGAACAGAGCGCTGGATCATATCCGGGAAGACTTCGGCTACCCGTTCATCGAAGGTCCAGTCGCCCAGGCTGGCGATAGGCGCGGAAAAAAGCGTGTCGCGATCTGACATAACGTAAAAATCCGGGAAAAATAAAGTGGCGTATTGTGCGCTAATGGAGGGAGAAAACCAACTCCCACGGCATATACCACAGGTTAGCCAGCACCATCAGCAAAAGCGAACACCAGGTTGCACTCATGCCGGAACGACGCCAGCGGATTAAGCGGTGGTGAAAGCCGTAATAATGCATCAGGCGGCCAGCGATAAGCAGCAGGCCACAGATGTGCACCATCCAGGTTTCTGCGCCATTCATCTCCATAAAAAGCAGCAGGATGAGGGCCGCGGGGATGTATTCGACCGCATTGCCGTGAATGCGGATAGCGCTTTGCAGCTCGGAAAATCCGCCGTCACCGTAAGAAACGCGGTAGAGCGTTCTGAGGCGCACAACGTCAAATGAAAACTTAATCAGCAGTAATGCACCTAACACCGCGTACAGCGCGCTGACCATACAAACTCCCTGTTTTTGGCAGATGGCACTTCCCTATGATAGGGGGTGATATCAGAAAAGAGAAGATTGTTGTGGGATGGAAGGGGCGCTGCCCACGGACGGCACCGCAGCCTGCAAGGCCTGCCACAGAGCATCGACCAGTTCGGGGGCCTGGGCAATATCCGGCGTGTGCAAAAAGAGATACGGCGTGGTGGTGTGTTCCCACGAGGCCAGTTTTTCCAGCCAGACGGCGAACATCGCCTGGTTTTGCGGCATGTTATCGCTGCCGATAAACCTGACCATTGGGTTCTTCGCGGTCACGATGGCGTGGACCGGCACTTTCGGTTTTTTACGCTGAGCTTCAATGATGGCCTCGTTATGCGGTATCGCGCTGTGCACCGGACGGCTATCGAGGATCACACGGTTAACGGAACGCTCAAGCAGGCCGCGGTTGAGCGCTTTTTCCGCTTCGCCTTTCGCAAAGAAGTCCTGGTGTCGAACCTCCACGCCGTAGGTAAATTCCCGGGGCAGGGCATCCAGGAACTGCCAGAGCGCAGGCAGGTCGCGCGGAGCAAACGTGGCCGGAAGCTGCAGCCAGTACTGCCCGATGCGGTTTGCCAGAGGCGCCATCCGGCCAAAGAATTCGTCGGTCAACTCACCGCAGTTTCGCAGCGCGGCCTGGTGAGAAATGGTCGCCGGAAACTTGAAGCAGAAGCGGAAGTCGTCGGTCGTTTGTTCCCGCCAGCGCGCAACAATCTCGGCTTTCGGGAGCGCATAGAGGGTAGTGTTACCCTCGACGCAGTTGAAGTGTCGGGCATACTCCTCAAGGCTGGTGATGCCCAGCCGCACCCATTTCGGGTGCGACCACTGGGGCAGGCCCACATACATCATAACGCGCTAAGGATCTCGTCCGTGCTGCGCACGCGACCGATGCGCGGGAAGATGTGCGTCATGCTGCCCTGGTGCTGTTCCGCCGAGGCCGCGCTACACGCATCTTCGGCAATCACCAGATTAAAGCCCAGCTCCCACGCGTTGCGGGCGGTCGACTCCACGCCGATATTGGTGGAAATGCCGCACAGGATGATCGTGTCAATGCCGCGACGGCGGAGCTGCAGCTCGAGATCGGTCCCGTAGAAGGCGCCCCACTGGCGTTTGGTCACTTCGATGTCGCCGTCGCGTTTGCCGAGCGAGGCCGGGTACGTCCACCAGTTTTCCGGCAGGGCATGCGCGGGGGCTTGGGCATCAACGGGCTGTTTTAACGCTTCGGCGTAATCCGAAGACCAGCCGACGCGCACCATGACAACCGGGGCACCGCTGGCACGGCTTTTTTCCGCCAGGCGGGCGGCGCGGCTGACCACATCGTCCGCGGTATGCGGGCCACCGGCGAAGGGCAAAATGCCTTCCTGTAAATCAATCACCACAAGCGCGGTTTTGCTGGCATCAAGGGTTAACATCGTTACTCCCGTTAAATGAATCACTTCCACACACCATACGACGCGATGGCCTGTTATTGGTCGCATAATTTTGTTAATTTTTGTGAGAATGCGCAATAAGAGTGCAGCAAACGACCGCCTGGCCGTGGTTCGCTCTTATCGTCCGGCGGAATTTCCAGTATAATAGCCGCCTTTTTTCATCCAGTTGTGACATACAGAAAGCTGCGACATAGTAGCCTGCATACCAGGCGACATTTAGCCTGCGGCTAATTAAGGGATATCTCATGCGTACAGAATATTGCGGGCAGCTGCGTCAGTCCCACGTCGGACAGCAGGTCACCCTGTGTGGTTGGGTCAATCGTCGTCGTGATCTTGGTAGCCTTATCTTCATCGATATGCGCGACCGCGAAGGTATCATTCAGGTGTTCTTCGATCCGGATCGCGCAGATGCGTTGAAGCTGGCCTCTGAGCTGCGTAATGAGTTCTGCATTCAGGTCACTGGCACCGTGCGTGCGCGTGACGAGAAAAACGTTAACGCCGACATGGCGACGGGTGCCATTGAAGTGCTGGCGTCCGATCTGACGATCATCAACCGTGCTGAAGCGCTGCCGCTGGACTCCAACCACGTCAACACTGAAGAAGCGCGTCTGAAATACCGCTATCTGGATCTGCGTCGTCCGGAGATGGCTCAGCGCCTGAAAACCCGTGCGAAAATCACCAGCCTGGTGCGTCGCTTTATGGATGACCACGGTTTCCTCGATATCGAAACCCCGATGCTGACCAAAGCCACGCCGGAAGGCGCGCGAGATTACCTGGTGCCATCCCGCGTCCATAAAGGCAAATTCTACGCGCTGCCACAGTCTCCACAGCTGTTCAAACAGCTGCTGATGATGTCCGGCTTCGATCGCTACTATCAGATCGTGAAATGCTTCCGCGACGAAGACCTGCGTGCTGACCGCCAGCCTGAATTTACCCAGATCGATGTGGAAACCTCCTTCATGACCGCCGAGCAGGTGCGTGAGGTGATGGAAGCCCTGGTGCGTAGCCTGTGGAATGACGTGAAAGGCGTTGAGCTGGGCGATTTCCCAATCATGACCTTCGCGGAAGCCGAGCGTCGCTATGGCTCTGACAAACCAGACCTGCGTAACCCGATGGAGCTGGTGGACGTAGCTGATCTGGTTAAAAACGTGGAGTTCGCGGTCTTCGCGGGTCCGGCTAACGACGCCAAAGGCCGCGTGGCTGCGCTGCGTGTACCGGGCGGAGCGGCTCTGAGCCGTAAGCAGATCGACGACTACGGCAACTTCATCAAGATCTACGGCGCGAAAGGTCTGGCCTATATTAAAGTGACCGAGCGTGCGAAGGGTCTGGAAGGTATCACCAGCCCGGTTGCGAAATTCCTGAACGCGGACATCGTGGAAGCGATCCTGGAGCGCACCGGCGCGCAGGACGGCGACATGATCTTCTTCGGTGCAGATAACAAGAAAGTCGTTGCGGATGCGATGGGCGCGCTGCGTCTGAAGCTCGGTAAAGACCTGAATCTGACCGACGAGAGCAAATGGGCGCCGCTGTGGGTTATCGACTTCCCAATGTTTGAAGACGACGGTGAAGGCGGCCTGACCGCGATGCACCACCCGTTCACCTCGCCGAAAGACATGACGGCCGCCGAGCTGAAAGCGGCACCGGAAGAGGCCGTCGCCAACGCCTACGATATGGTCATCAACGGCTACGAAGTGGGCGGTGGTTCCGTGCGTATTCACAGCGGTGAAATGCAGCAGACCGTGTTCGGCATCCTGGGCATCAACGAGCAGGAGCAGCGCGAGAAATTCGGCTTCCTGCTGGACGCGCTGAAATACGGTACGCCTCCGCACGCGGGTCTGGCCTTCGGTCTTGACCGTCTGACCATGCTGCTGACCGGCACCGATAACATCCGTGATGTTATCGCTTTCCCGAAAACCACTGCTGCAGCGTGTCTGATGACCGAAGCGCCAAGCTTTGCCAACCCGGCCGCACTGGCTGAGCTGGGAATTGAGGTGGTGAAGAAGGAAGAGAAAAACTGATATGACATATAAGCTCCCCGTTTCGGTCCTGGTGGTCATTTATGCAGAAGACACGAAGCGGGTGCTGATGTTGCAGCGGCGCGATGACCCTGAATTCTGGCAGTCGGTTACCGGCAGTCTGGAAGAGGGGGAAACCGCGCCGCAGGCCGCCGCGCGTGAAGTAAAGGAAGAGGTCGCCATTGACGTTGCCCGCGAGCAACTGACCCTGAAGGACTGTCAGCGCACGGTGGAGTTCGAAATTTTTAGCCATTTACGTCATCGCTACGCGCCGGGTACCGAGCGCAATACGGAATCGTGGTTCTGTCTCGCGCTCCCCCATGAACGGGAGATCGTGTTCACGGAACACCTGACCTACCGCTGGGTGAATGCGGCGGATGCCGCCGCACTGACCAAGTCGTGGAGCAACCGGCAGGCGATTGAAGAATTTGTAATTAACGCTGCCTGAAAAGGCGCGCTCTTTGAGGATATTTTTATGGCAGGTCATAGTAAGTGGGCCAACACCAAACACCGCAAAGCGGCACAGGATGCCAAGCGCGGTAAGATCTTTACCAAAATCATTCGCGAGCTGGTGACGGCAGCGCGTCTGGGCGGCGGCGATCCGGCCTCTAACCCACGTCTGCGCGCGGCGGTGGATAAAGCGCTGTCTAACAACATGACGCGTGACACCCTGAACCGTGCTATCGCACGTGGCGTGGGCGGCGATGAAGACGCGAACATGGAAACCATCATTTATGAAGGTTACGGTCCTGGCGGTACGGCGGTGATGGTTGAGTGCCTGTCCGACAACCGTAACCGTACCGTTGCGGAAGTGCGCCACGCGTTCACCAAAACCGGTGGCAACCTGGGCACTGACGGTTCTGTTGCTTACCTGTTCAGCAAAAAAGGCGTCATCTCCTTCGAGAAAGGCGACGAAGATGCGATCATGGAAGCGGCGCTGGAAGCCGGTGCGGAAGACGTAGTGACCTTCGACGACGGCGCTATCGACGTTTATACCGCCTGGGAAGAGATGGGTGCCGTGCGCGATGCGCTGGAAGCGGCGGGCCTGAAAGCGGACAACGCTGAAGTCTCCATGATCCCGTCCACCAAAGCGGACATGGATGCTGAAACGGCACCAAAACTGTTGCGTCTGATCGACATGCTCGAAGACTGCGACGACGTGCAGGAAGTGTATCACAACGGTGAAATCTCTGATGAGGTTGCAGCGACTCTCTGATGAGAGCGTGTAAATCCGTTACAGGAGACGCGTGATGTCGATTATTCTCGGGATTGACCCAGGCTCACGCGTCACCGGTTATGGCGTTATCCGTCAGGTGGGACGCCAGTTAACCTACCTGGGCAGTGGCTGTATTCGCACCAAAGTGGACGATCTGCCGTCGCGCCTGAAGCTCATCTATGCGGGCGTGTCGGAGATCATCACCCAGTTTCAGCCGGACTATTTCGCCATCGAACAGGTCTTTATGGCGAAAAACGCCGATTCGGCGCTAAAGCTCGGTCAGGCGCGCGGGGTGGCCATTGTCGCTGCGGTGAACCAGGATTTGCCGGTATTCGAATACGCGGCAAGGCAGGTTAAGCAGACGGTGGTGGGCATCGGTAGCGCGGAGAAAAGTCAGGTGCAGCACATGGTGCGGACCCTGCTCAAGCTCCCTGCGAACCCGCAGGCCGACGCCGCCGATGCGCTGGCGATTGCGATTACCCACTGTCACGTCAGCCAGAACGCGATGCAAATGAGCGAATCGCGGCTCAATCTGGCGCGAGGCAGGTTACGATAATGACAAAACAGGCTGGATGTTTATCCAGCCTTTTTTTATTATGTCGGCAGTTAATTTCTTCCAGAACGCAGGAGCGTCACGTGATAGGCAGACTCAGAGGCATCATCATTGAAAAACAACCCCCGTTAGTGCTGCTGGAAGTGGGTGGCGTGGGCTATGAAGTCCATATGCCGATGACCTGCTTCTACGAGCTGCCGGACGCGGGCAAAGAAGCGATTGTCTTTACCCAGTTTGTGGTGCGTGAAGATGCTCAGCTGCTGTACGGCTTCAACAACAAACAGGAACGCACCCTGTTCCGCGAGCTGATTAAAACCAACGGCGTCGGGCCGAAGCTGGCGCTGGCGATCTTATCCGGCATGTCTGCACCACAGTTTGTGAATGCCGTTGAGCGTGAAGATCCTGCGGCGCTGATTAAGCTTCCTGGCATCGGTAAGAAAACGGCAGAACGCCTGATTGTCGAGATGAAAGACCGCTTTAAAGGCCTGCATGGCGATCTCTTCACGCCGGCGGCCGATCTGGTACTGACCTCGCCAGGTGCGCCTGCGGCGGATGATGACGCGGAGCAGGAAGCGGTTGCCGCGCTGGTGGCACTGGGTTATAAACCTCAGGAGGCCAGCCGCATGGTAAGTAAAATTGCCAAACCGGACGCCAGCAGTGAAACCCTGATTCGTGAAGCGCTGCGCGCTGCATTGTGAGGTAAAGGATGATTGAAGCAGACCGCCTGGTTTCGGCAGGCACTGTTCAGGCAGAGGATGTGGTGGATCGCGCGATTCGCCCAAAACTGCTTGATGAGTACATTGGCCAGCCGCAGGTTCGTTCCCAGATGGAGATTTTTATCCAGGCGGCAAAGCTGCGCGGCGATGCGCTCGATCACCTGCTGATTTTTGGCCCTCCGGGGTTGGGCAAAACCACGCTGGCGAACATCGTTGCTAATGAAATGGGCGTGAACCTGCGCACCACCTCCGGCCCGGTGCTGGAGAAGGCGGGCGATTTGGCGGCCATGCTGACCAACCTCGAACCGCATGACGTGCTGTTTATCGATGAGATCCACCGTCTGTCACCGGTGGTGGAAGAGGTGCTCTATCCGGCGATGGAAGATTATCAGCTGGATATCATGATTGGTGAAGGTCCGGCGGCACGCTCCATCAAAATCGATCTGCCGCCGTTTACCCTGATTGGCGCAACAACGCGAGCCGGGTCGTTGACCTCTCCACTGCGCGACCGCTTCGGTATCGTGCAGCGTCTGGAGTTTTACCAGGTGGCCGATCTCCAGCACATCGTTGGCCGCAGCGCCCGCTATATGGGGCTGGAGATGAGCGAAGAGGGGGCGTTTGAAGTGGCGAAGCGTTCCCGCGGTACGCCGCGTATCGCCAACCGCCTGCTGCGCCGCGTGCGTGACTTTGCTGAGGTGAAGCACAACGGTTCGATCTCCGCAGAGATCGCCGCGCAGGCGCTGGATATGCTGAACGTCGATGCCGAAGGTTTTGACTACATGGACCGCAAGCTGCTGCTGGCGGTGCTGGACAAGTTCTTTGGTGGCCCGGTCGGGCTGGATAACCTGGCGGCGGCAATCGGGGAAGAGCGTGAAACCATTGAGGATGTGCTTGAACCGTATCTGATTCAGCAGGGCTTCCTGCAGCGCACACCGCGTGGACGTATGGCGACGGTGCGGGCGTGGAATCATTTCGGCATTACGCCACCGGCAATGCCGTAAGCAGCGATAATTTGTCGCCCCGGTAAGCGAAGTGTATGACCGGATACATAGGTGACAGATCAGACCGGGAACATAGGTAACACTTTTAGTCTATCCGC
>NZ_JFHW01000016.1:0-38222 GCF_000612205.1 Enterobacter sp. 5-4
CCCACACAGATTGTCTGATAAATTGTTAAAGAGCAGTGCAACGCGGCTTTCGCTCACCGTTGCGAGGTCCCGTATATTACGTTTTCCTCATTCAGAGTCAAGTGATTATTTTCGCTTTTCTCTGTTGGCGTTCATCTCTGAACCCCGCTAACCCGGCGGCCTGTAAGCCGTTGTTCCGTGTCAGTGGAGGCGCATTATAGGGAGTTCTCAGACGTTGACAACCCCTCTTTTAAAAAAAACTTTCAACCGTCTCTTTTTTGCTCAAAACCGTGCTATAGCGCCAGTTTTTCGAGCGTTTCAAAGCCATAACGGCGTACAACGGGTAAAAGTTGTTCAGTTTCTTTTGTTAACGCCATACAAAACGCGATATTCGCATCCGTAGATTTCGCATCCGGGGCTTCATGCTCCAGCAACCATGCCGTACGACGGGCAATAGCCGCTCCGGAATCCACCAGGCGTGTCCCCTCCGGCAGCACCTCTAATAGCTCTTCCTGGAGTAGCGGGAAGTGGGTACAGCCCAACACAACGGTATCCGGGGGTTCAGGCATCCGCAGCCACGGACGAAGAATACGACGCAGCTCGTCGAGTGATACCGCCTTGCCATGCAGCTTCGCTTCCGCCATCTCTACCAGCTCAGCCGAACCGAGCATCGCAATCTGGCATTCGTTGGCGAAACGGTCGATCAGCTCGCGGGTATAAGGACGCTTTACCGTACCTCGCGTGGCCAGCAGGCCCACAATGCCGTTCGCCGTCAGACGCGCGGCAGGCTTTATTGCCGGGACGACGCCCACAACCGGGAACTGGAATTTTTCACGCAGGGCGGGAAGAGAAACGGTGCTCGCCGTATTACACGCGATAACGGCCAGCGCAAGGGGATAACGCTGTTGTACCGCAGTGACGATTTCCACCACGCGCTCGACAATAAAATCTTCGCTCTTTTCCCCATACGGGAAAGCGACGTTATCGAAGGCGTAGATGTAATGGAGATCCGGCAGGAGATGCCGAATCTCATCATAGACCGAAAGCCCACCGACGCCGGAATCAAACACCAGCACGGTAGGGCGCGGATTAGAAGGTGTAGCTGCCAGACAAGGTGTATTCCCGTCCTGCAGTTTGGTAGCCATAAACTGTCTCGTAATCTTTATCGAACAGGTTGGCTATTTTACCACGAACTGTAAGGTGTGAGGTGACAGGATACGAAACTGCGACATCCCACAGGCTTACACCGCCCATTTTTACTTTCTCAGACGGGTAAGTACCAAAGTCAGTGTCGTAACGCGTACCGAGATAGTGATAAGTCAGGCTCCAGTCGAAATCATAGATCTGCGTGTCGAGCTGATATTTCACCTGCTGCTTAGCACGACGATCCAGAAGTTCGTTGGTTGCGGCATTTCGGGCATCCACGTAGTCATAGCCAACAGTATGCGTCAACGGACCCGTATCAAACGATGCTGTCGCTTCCACACCTTTAATGCGCGCTTTACCGACGTTGTAATATTGCTGAAGGTTATTATCGAAGTCGATGAGATTATCAACGTCATTACGGTAGCCGGATACGCGCCAGCTCACGCCCGCCGTCAGGCCTTCAAACGCACCTTCCCACTGCTTGCTCTCTTCTGGATCAAGATGGTCATTGCCATAGAAACCGTAGAGTTGACCCAGATTCGGTGCCTTATAGGCCGTACCATAAGAAGCAACGAAACGGTAACCCTCCACGAACTCCCAGGCCGCACTGCTTTGCCAGGTGCCATGACGACCGAACTGAGAGTTGTCATCGCTGCGAACCGCCCCTTCCAGGGTGAAGTCACCAAACTGCTGCAGCCCAGTCAGGTAGACGCCGGTGTTACGCAGGTCGTAGCCGTTGGTCACGTAGTTTGTACCCGGCTCGGTGCTCTGCTTCTGCCAGTCAACGCCCGCGCCAATGTTCCCATGGCCAACATCAACGGAGTTGAGCCACTGGACGTTGTACTGTTTGATTTCATCCAGCGTGGCTGTCGAATCGTAGCGGCCTAAATTTGGGTCGTAGTTATAGTCCTTGCTGTGGCTATAGCTGGTGAGCAGCTGCGAATGGAAGATGTCATCGTTGAAGCGCAATCCTGCATCCCAGGTCTGGCTATAGAGCTGGCGGGTATCGACCAGTACGTCAGGGGTAAAGGAGCTGTAGTAGCCGTCGTAGGCCGTACGGTTGCTGTAGCCAAAGCCGCGAACAAAACCGCTCCACTGGTCTGAGAATGCGTGATCCAGTGCACCGTAGAGCGTTTTATTCATAAAGCCGTCGCGATCGGTCTGGGCAAGGCCACCATTGTTGCCGTCCGCAACCACATCAAACCCTTTGGTATAGGTGTAATCACCCGCAAGCGTGACGCGCGTGCTGTCGCCCAGTGTTTGCTGAGTACTGCCGCCATAATTCTGATAGCCGTGTGAGCCTACGCCAGCATTCAGCGTGGTACCGTCCTTCGCACGAGTAGTAATAATGTTTAAGACACCACCAATCGCGTCTGAGCCGTATACCGCCGAACGCGGTCCACGAACATATTCGATTCGCTGCACCAGGGAGATTGGGAACTGGCTGAGATCGGACGACCCCGTGACGCCCGCCTGGTTAAGGCGGATCCCATCAACAAGGATCAGGACGTGGCTGGAGTTGGTGCCACGGATAAAGAGAGAAGAGAGTTGCCCCATCCCACCACTTTGCGCCGTATCCACGCCGGGCAGGCGACGCATAACGTCCAGCACCGAGGTTGACTGCCAGCGGTCAATATCGGCACGCGTAACAACCGAGGTTGCAGCCAGAATAGTTTTTTCAGGTTGTTCAAAACGATTTGCCGTCACCACCAACGAGTCTGCGCTATCCTGCGCCCAGCCCGAAAATGCCGTGACGGACAACGCCGTCAGCAGCGATACTTTTTTAATCATTGTTAAAGCATCCACAATATAAGAAGGATGCCGCAGGCCTCATCGATAGCACGCGATGATGAAACCAAATGCGACGTGATCCCGGCAGGTCTTCGGGCTAGGTGGCTATATAAGGATGAAGACTTCCCATTTTCACAGTGTCTACAACGCTCATCCCGCCAGTCTTTACCGCTGCGCGTCAGCTCCAGATTTACACTGGATTCCCTTTTCACTCTCAGGAGACCGGAAACAGAATGCTACAATTAGACACGTATGGATGTCCAGACAGCTATTGGCCATTAACTCTGGACATCCCCTGAACAATGCCTACAATCGCCGCGTAATTCTTTATCACTCAGGACGCATCATGACCCCAGAACACCTCCCGACAGAACAGTACGACGCGCAGCTGGCAGAGAAAGTCGTCCGCCTGCAAAGTATGATGACGCCTTTCAACGCGCCCGTTCCCGAGGTGTTCCGCTCTCCTGTCAGCCACTACCGCATGCGTGCAGAGTTCCGCATCTGGCACGACGGTGACGACCTGTACCACATCATTTTCGATCAGCAGACGAAATCCCGCATTCGCGTGGACAGCTTCCCGGCAGCGAGCGAGCTTATCAATCAGCTGATGACGCTGATCGTTGAAGGCGTGCGTAACAACCCGGTGCTGCGCCACAAGCTGTTCCAGATTGACTACCTGACCACGCAAAGTAACCAGGCGATTGTCTCCCTGCTATACCACAAAGCCCTGAACGACGAGTGGCGCGAGCAGGCCGAAGCCCTGCGTGATGCGCTGCGTGCGCAGAACATCAACGTTCACCTGATTGGCCGTGCGACAAAAACCAAAATCATGCTGGATCAGGACTACGTCGACGAGCGCCTGTCGGTGGCGGGTAAAGAGATGGTCTATCGTCAGGTGGAGAACAGTTTTACCCAGCCGAATGCCGCGATGAACGTGCAGATGCTGGAGTGGGCGCTGAAGGCGACGGAAGGGTCTAAGGGCGATCTGCTTGAACTCTACTGCGGTAACGGCAACTTCTCGCTGGCACTGGCGCGTAACTTCGATCGCGTTCTGGCAACCGAAATCGCCAAACCGTCGGTGGCCGCCGCGCAGTACAACATTGCCGCCAACCATATCGACAACGTGCAGATCGTTCGTATGGCCGCAGAAGAGTTCACGCAGGCCATGAACGGCGTACGCCAGTTTAACCGCCTGGAAGGAATCGATCTGAAGAGCTACCAGTGTGAGACGATTTTTGTCGACCCGCCGCGCAGTGGCCTGGACAGCGAAACCGAGAAGATGGTGCAGGCGTACCCACGTATTTTGTACATCTCCTGTAACCCGGAGACGCTGTGCAAGAACCTGGAAACGTTAAGCCAGACGCACAAGATTGAACGTCTGGCGCTGTTCGATCAATTCCCGTATACGCACCATATGGAGTGCGGCGTTTTACTCACGGCGAAGTAATGAAGACCTTGTAGGGCAGGTAAGCGAAGCGCCACCTGCCAAAAAGCCGGATGGCGCTTCGCTTATCCGGCCTACAAAACCCTTATCTACTCCGGTAACTGGCTCTTACGGCTACGCATGCGCGAGCCAATCCAGAACACCAGCGCAACAGACAGTACCGCAGGGAAGAAGTTAGAGCCGATATCCGGATACTCCGCGCGCACCACCGTGCTGTAAAGCAATACGCCCAGAATAAAGCAGGCGGCGGCCAGCCCCGGTAACCCCACCGGCATGGTGCGGTTCAGGTAGCGTTGATGCAGGCAGTACACCGTCAGCACCAGCGCAATCAGCGGGAAAATCGAAAACGGCACGATGGAGCTAAAAATAGCGGCGAACGTACCATTGATGGATAAGCCAGCGATCAATGCCAGCAACAGCGTCCCTTTATCCTGACCTGACTGTTTCATTACTCACCTTCACTCTTCGGTTTGATGTGCCAGTTTCTCTTGTTCACGGCGATACCAGTAGTACGCGCCTTTGGAGATCATCCTGAGCTGCAATACCAGCCGCTCTTCAAGCTGCTTGCGTTGTTCAATGCTGACGTCCAGCGCTTCGGCACCCGCGCTGAACACAATCGTCACCATCGCCTCGGCCTGTGCTTCGGTAAACGCACGCGGCATATGGTTTTCGAGTTCAAGATAGTCGGCAAGTTCCGCGATGAAGTGCTGAATTTCGCGCGCGACGGCGGCACGAAACGCCGCCGATGTGCCCGAACGCTCGCGCAGAAGCAGACGAAACGCGTTGGGGTTATTGCCGATAAATTCCATAAAGGTCGACACGGAGGTACGGATCACGCTGCCACCTTTGGCGATACGCTGACGCGCCTGGCGCATCAGCTGGCGCAGCATCAAACCGCTCTCGTCGACCATGGTCAGGCCCAGTTCATCCACATCACGGAAGTGACGATAGAAGGACGTTGGCGCAATCCCGGCCTCGCGTGCAACCTCGCGCAGGCTCAAACTGGCAAAACTTCGCTCAGCACTCAGTTGACTGAATGCGGCTTCCACCAGCGAACGCCGGGTTTTCTCTTTTTGTTGTGCTCTTACGCCCATCACGATAGTTGAATCCTTCCAAAGGCCTGATGGCACTATACCAGAGAATAAAATTAATCTGTTTACCTGGCTTTGTGAATGATTGTTTACGTGCGGTTTGTGCTCCACTGCCGGAAAAAAGCACAACGATAATTGGGTTACTCTGGCAATGATGTTATGATTCTGTTGCTTTTATGTATAAGAACAGGTAAGCCTTACCATGCCACATTCCTACGATTACGACGCAATAGTTATTGGTTCCGGCCCCGGCGGCGAAGGCGCTGCTATGGGTCTGGTGAAACAGGGAGCCAGAGTAGCGGTCATTGAGCGCTACCATAATGTCGGCGGCGGTTGCACCCACTGGGGCACCATCCCTTCGAAAGCCCTCCGCCACGCCGTTAGCCGCATTATCGAATTTAACCAGAATCCTCTTTACAGCGACCACTCCCGACTTCTTCGTTCCTCTTTTGCCGACATCCTGAATCACGCGGATACCGTCATTAACCAGCAGACGCGCATGCGTCAGGGGTTTTATGAGCGTAACCACTGTGAAATTTTGCAGGGCAACGCGCATTTTGTGGATGAACACACCCTGGCACTCGAATGCCACGACGGATCGGTTGAAACCATCACCGCTGAAAAATTTGTGATTGCCTGCGGTTCACGCCCGTACCATCCGGCCGACGTGGACTTCTCGCACCCGCGCGTCTACGACAGCGACTCGATTCTGAGCCTGCACCATGAACCCCGCCACGTCATTATCTATGGCGCAGGGGTCATTGGTTGCGAATATGCGTCGATCTTCCGCGGAATGGACGTCAAAGTTGACCTGATCAATACTCGCGACCGCCTGCTGGCCTTCCTCGATCAGGAGATGTCGGACTCCCTCTCCTACCACTTCTGGAACAGCGGCGTCGTGATTCGTCACAACGAAGAATACGAGAAGATCGAAGGCTGTGACGACGGGGTGATCATGCACCTGAAGTCCGGCAAGAAGCTGAAAGCGGACTGCCTGCTGTACGCAAACGGCCGTACCGGCAACACCGATTCCCTGCAGCTGGAAAATATCGGGCTTGAGACCGACAGCCGCGGTCAGCTGAAGGTCAACAGCATGTATCAGACCGCCCTGCCGCACGTTTACGCGGTCGGCGACGTGATTGGCTACCCAAGCCTGGCCTCCGCCGCTTACGACCAGGGACGCATTGCGGCTCAGGCGCTGGTGAAAGGCGAAGCGACGGCGCATCTGATCGAAGATATCCCGACGGGTATCTACACCATCCCGGAAATCAGCTCAGTCGGCAAAACCGAGCAGCAGCTGACGTCAATGAAGGTGCCTTACGAGGTGGGTCGTGCGCAGTTTAAACATCTGGCGCGGGCGCAAATCGTGGGGATGAGCGTGGGTACGCTGAAAATTCTTTTCCATCGCGAGACGAAAGAGATCCTTGGGATTCACTGCTTTGGTGAACGCGCCGCGGAAATCATTCATATCGGCCAGGCGATCATGGAGCAGAAAGGTGGTGGTAACACCATTGAGTACTTCGTCAACACCACCTTTAACTACCCGACCATGGCGGAAGCCTATCGGGTAGCCGCGCTGAACGGCTTAAACCGCCTGTTTTAACGCGCTGTCAAAATGGCCATCCATCGCACCGCGGATGGCCTCTGCCAGCTGCTCATAGCGGCTGCGCAGCGGTGAACCCGGGCGATAAACCAGGCCAATTGTACGACGCGGCTCTGGCTTAATGCACGGCAAGTAGACCACGCCATCACGTTTACGCTCGTGCGGCACCGCCAGCGCAGGCAGCAGCGTAATACCGCTTCCCGCCGCGACCATATTTCGCAGGGTTTCCAGGCTGGTTGCGCGGAAGTGGGTATCTTCATCAGCACCCGCTTCGAAACAGAAGCCCATCGCCTGGTCGCGCAGGCAGTGGCCATCTTCCAGCATCAGCAGCTTTTCACCCGCCAGATCGGCCATCGGCACGCGATCGCGGTTCGCCCACGGGTGATCTTCATAGATCGCCAGCATCATCGGCTCATCGAACAGCGGCACTTCAATAAAGGCTTCACTCTCTTTTACCAGTGCCAGAATGGCGCAGTCGAGCTTGCCGCTGTCCAGCTGCGCCAGCAGCTGATGCGTCTGCGCTTCATGCAGGTACATTTCGAGTTTCGGGAACGTCTGGTGCAGCATCGGAATGATGTGCGGTAACAGGTACGGGCCAACGGTTGGGATCAGGCCAATATGCAGCGGGCCGGACATGGCCTCCCCCTGCTGGCTTGCCATTTCCTTGAGCACTTTGACCTCGCGCAGCACGGTGCGCGCCTGATCCACCAGCAGAAGACCTGCCTGTGTGAACAGAACCTTACGACTGGTGCGCTCCAGCAGCATCACGCCCAGCTCGTCTTCAAGCTTGCGGATCTGGCCGCTCAGCGTGGGCTGGCTGACGTGGCAGGAATCTGCCGCGCGGCGAAAGTGACGATGCTCGGCTAACGCTACCAGGTATTCAAGATCACGAATATTCATTATTCATCCTCCGTCGCCACGATAGTTCATGGCGATAGATAGCATAGCAACGAACGATTATCCCTATCAAGCATTCTGTTGAATAATACACCACATAGACGAGGCGGCACGTGTTTGACCCTTGACGTCCCCGCCACCGTCAGCGAGTTTCTCTCAAAACTCGAACAACTAAAGCCAACGTGAACTTTTGCGGACCCCGTGGTCCGCTTTTTTTTTGCGTAAAAAAGCCCAACTCAGGGTTGGGCTGGGGTTTTGTAGGTCGGGTAAGGCGAAGCCGCCACCCGACGTTTCAGGCATCAAATCAGGCGGTTTTTCGCCTCCGCAATGGCCTGCGCCACCTGCTTAGGCGACACGCCGCCTTTCGCCGCACGCTTATCCAGGCAGGACTGCAGCGCCAGAATCGGATACACATCATCCCCGATGGCCGCGCTGAATTTTTGCAGATCGGCCAGCGCCAGATCTTCCAGCGGTTTACCCTGACGAATGGCTTCAACTACCGCTTCACCGACAATATGGTGCGCTTCACGGAACGGTACGCCCTTCGCCACCAGATAATCCGCCAGCTCGGTAGAGTTCGCATAGCCCTGCTGCGCCGCTTCCTGACAGCGCGGACGCTTCACCTGAATGCCGTCCAGCACCAGCGCGCCCATATGCAGACAGTCGAGCCAGGTGTCGAGCGCGTCGAACAGCCCTTCTTTGTCTTCCTGCATATCTTTGTTGTACGCCAGCGGCAGCCCTTTCAGGGTCATCATCATGCCGGTCAGCGCGCCCTGCACGCGGCCACATTTCCCGCGGATCAGCTCCAGCGCGTCCGGGTTTTTCTTCTGCGGCATCAGGGATGAGCCTGACGTCACGCGGTCGGACAGCTCAACGAAGCCCGCTTCACCGGAGTTAAAGAAAATCAGATCTTCGGCAAAGCGCGACAGATGCACCATCCCGATAGACGCATTCGACAGCAGCTCCAGCACGTGGTCACGGTCAGAGACGCTGTCCAGGCTGTTACGGGTGGCGGAGGCAAAGCCCAGCCAGCCTGCCAGCTGTTCACGGTCGATTTCGTAAGCGGTACCCGCCAGCGCGCCGCTGCCCAGCGGGCTGACGTCCAGACGCTTCAGGGTATCCTGCAGACGGCTTTCGTCACGCGCCAGCATCTCAACGTAGGCCAGACACCAGTGCGCAAAAGTCACCGGCTGCGCGCGCTGCAGGTGGGTATAACCCGGCATCACCGCGTCCTGATTGTTCTGTGCGGTCTCCACCAGCGCGGTCTGCAGCTGACGGTTAGCCGCCAGCAGCTCCGCGACGGTATCTTTACACCACAGCTTCAGGTCGGTGGCGACCTGGTCGTTACGGCTACGGCCGGTGTGCAGCTTTTTACCCAACTGGCCGACCTTGTCGATCAGCTTGCCTTCCACCCAGCTGTGAATGTCTTCGGCATCGCTCTGCAGAATTTGCTGCGGATCCAGACGCACTTCTTCCAGCAGATTGTTCAGCGCCTCTTCCAGCTGCTGCTGTTCGTCTGCGGTCAGTACGCCAACGGTCACCAGCGCTTTGGACCAGGCCACAGAGCCGACAATATCCTGTTCGGCCAGGCGGTAGTCGAAGCGCAAAGAGTCGTTGAACTGTTTGAACCGCTGATCCGCTGCCTGTGTAAAACGCCCACCCCAAAGTGCCATAACGAATTTCCTTAATGATGATATTTTTGCCCGGTGGCGCTGCGCTTACCGGGCCTACACAATTCACGTAGACCGGATAAGCGAAGCGCCATCCGGCACAGAATCTTAAGCCAGAATACGCGTGCCAATCGGCGTGCCGTTAAACAGCGCCGGAAGCTGCTCCGCGTGACGCCAGGAGGCGATATCAACCGGGCGGCCCAGCGTGCGCGCCGCATCCAGCGCGGCGTTCACTTTGACGATCATGCCGTCGGTAATGATGCCCTGCGCAATCAGCTGCTCGGCTTTTGCCGCAGTCATTTCCGCAATGCGCTGGCCTTTACCGTCCAGAATGCCGCTCACGTCGGAAAGCAGGATCAGGTCCGCGCCCAGCGTTGCCGCCAGCGCGGTTGCCGCCTGGTCAGCGTTAACGTTCATCAGCTCGCCCTCTTCGGTCACGCCGATAGAGCTCACCACCGGCAGGAAACCGCCTTCCAGCAACGTGTTAATCAGCTTAGGCGAACCCGGCTGCGCCAGTCCAACGTGGCCGAGCGCTTCGTCGAGCTGGGTCACTTTTACGCTGTCGCCATCGCCCAGGTAGAGGCCAACGGAAGCAATGCGGTGTTTCTTCGCCCAGGACAGCAGGGTTTTGTTCGCTGTACCCGCCAGCGCACCGGTGATAATGTCAATCTGATCCGCAGGCGTCACGCGCAGGCCGTTTTTCTTGATCACCGGCAGGTTGAGCCCTTTCATCAGTTCATCCACCACGCAGCCGCCGCCGTGCACAATCACCAGCGGACGTTGGTGTGATTCGCGATAGTTCACCAGCGCGGTAAACAGACGCTCCAGCGCTTCTTCGCTGTCCAGCAGTACACCACCGAGTTTGATAATTAATGGGTTCATCATCACACCTTAAATAAGAGCCTGCGTTTCCGGGAAACCGAAACGAATATTTGCACACTGTATTGCCTGAGCGGCAGCGCCTTTCAGTAAGTTATCTTCTGCGGCCACCACGATGAGATGCTCACCCTGCACGGCAAAGCCGATATCGCAGAACGGCAGGCCGACCACATTTTTCAGCGCCGGCACGCCTTTGTCGTACAGGCGCACCAGCGGTTTGTCCGCATACGCCTGCGTGAAGACCTCATTCACCTGCTCTTTGGTCACGCCAGGCTTCAGGCGGCAGGTAATGGTTTCGAGGATCCCACGCGGGAAGCTGCCCAGATGCGGCGTGAAAATCACGTCAGCGCCCAGATGGGTGGTGATTTCAGGATGATGGCGATGATTAAACACGCCATACGGCTGAAGGCTCACTTCGCAGAAGCTGTTGGAGATCGCCGCCTTGCGTCCTGCACCGCTCACGCCGCTGGTGGCGTTGATCACCGGCCACTGGTTCAGATCCAGCAGGCCCGCGTCGATCAGCGGCTTCAGGGAAAGCTGCGCCGCCGTCGGGTAGCAGCCCGGAACGGCAATCAGGTCCGCTTCTTTCAGTTTATCTGCGCTCCACTCCGCCAGGCCGTACACCGCTTTTTCAAGCAGATCCGGATGCTGATGGGTGAAACCGTAATATTTTTCGTAGAACGCGCCGTCGTTAACGCGGAACGCGCCGGAGAGGTCGAAGACCACGCAGCCAGCCGCCAGGAACTGCGGCGCCAGGTCGTGGCTGACCTCGTGCGCGGTGGCTAAAAACACCACGTCGACGCCGTCGGTAAACTCGCTGATGTCAGACATGGGCTGCAAAGGCAGATCGACCAGGCCCTTAAGCTGCGGATGCAAATCGGAAATTAACTTTCCTGCATCATTGCTTTGCGCTGACACGGTCAAAGCGGTTATGGTCATATGTGGATGGCGATTCACGTAGCTTACAAGCTCTGCGCCCGCATAACCGCTAGCGCCTACAATCAGCGTATTCAACATCGGGTTCCTTTATGCTCAACGTTAATGTATTTTTATTCACATTTATTGCATGAATATTGATACTATCACGACCTAAGGTGTGTCAACAATGAAAATGAACTTACCGCCATTTATCGAGATCTACCGCGCCCTGATTGCCACACCGTCCATCAGCGCAACGGAAGAAGCGCTGGATCAGAGCAATGAGTCTTTAATCAATCTGCTGGCGGGTTGGTTTAGCGATCTTGGGTTTAACGTTGAGGTTCAGCCCGTCCCCGGCACTCGCCACAAATTTAACCTGCTCGCCAGTACCGGAACCGGTGCGGGCGGCCTGCTGCTAGCCGGTCACACCGACACCGTGCCGTTTGACGATGGCCGCTGGACGCGCGATCCGTTCACCCTGACCGAGCACGACAACAAGCTCTACGGTCTGGGCACCGCAGACATGAAAGGCTTCTTCGCCTTTATCCTCGACGCGCTGCGTGACGTGGACGTGACGAAGCTGAAAAAACCGCTCTACATTCTGGCGACCGCTGATGAAGAGACCAGCATGGCGGGCGCGCGCTACTTCTCAGAAAACACGTCGATTCGTCCGGATTGCGCGATCATCGGCGAGCCGACGTCTCTGCAACCGATTCGCGCACATAAAGGCCATATCTCTACCGCCGTGCGCGTGCTCGGCCAGTCCGGCCACTCCAGCGATCCGGCGCGGGGCGTCAACGCCATTGAGCTGATGCATGACGCCATCGGCCGCATCATGACCCTGCGCGACGATCTGAAAGAGCGTTACCACTATGAGGCGTTCACCGTGCCGTATCCAACGCTCAATCTCGGCAGCCTGCACGGCGGTGATGCCTCGAACCGTATCTGCGCATGCTGCGAGCTGCACATGGACATCCGACCGCTGCCGGGCATGACCCTGAGCGATCTGGATGGTTTACTGAACGAAGCGCTGGCCCCGGTGAGTGAGCGCTGGCCGGGCCGCCTGACGGTCTCGGAACTGCACCCGCCGATCCCGGGTTATGAATGCCCGCCGGACCATCAGCTGGTCGAAGTGGTGGAAAAGCTGCTCGGTGAAAAAACTGACGTGGTGAATTACTGCACCGAAGCGCCGTTTATTCAGACGCTGTGCCCGACGCTGGTTCTTGGCCCTGGCTCCATCAACCAGGCGCACCAGCCGGATGAATATCTTGAAACCCGCTTTATCAAGCCCACCCGCGAACTGATTACCCAGGTTGTACATCATTTCTGCTGGCATTAATGACCTTTCCCCTCTCGGAAGAGAGGGGAAAATCCCGCGATCTCCGTCACATTTCCATAAGCATCTCTTATCTGACGCAATGCGAATTAAATTTCGTAAATTGCCCACATTTATTCGTTTGCTGAACCGTTTTCGCAGCAATTGACGACGGGGGTTTTACGTGGCTTTATAAAGGGAGATGACAAAATAATGTCCAGAAGATTTTCGCCTGGGCATAAACAAAAATGATGGGGTGACTGGGTTTTTATGAACGAACAATATTCCGCGTTGCGTAGTAATGTCAGTATGCTCGGCAAAGTGCTTGGAGATACCATCAAAGATGCGTTGGGGGAGAACATCCTCGACCGCGTTGAAACCATCCGCAAGCTGTCTAAATCTTCCCGTGCCGGTAACGAGGCCAGTCGTCAGGAGCTGCTCACCACCTTGCAGAACCTCTCGAACGATGAGCTGCTGCCCGTTGCACGCGCATTCAGCCAGTTCCTGAACCTGGCAAATACCGCTGAGCAATACCACAGCATTTCGCCAAACGGCGAAGCGGCCAGCAACCCGGAAGTCATTGCCCGCACCCTTCGTAAACTGAAAGACCAGCCAGACCTCAACGAAGCCACCATCAAAAAAGCGGTGGAGTCACTTTCGCTGGAGCTGGTACTGACCGCTCACCCAACCGAGATCACCCGTCGCACCCTGATCCACAAAATGGTGGAAGTGAATAACTGCCTGAAGCAGCTGGATAACAAAGACATTGCCGACTATGAACGCAACCAGCTGATGCGCCGCCTGCGCCAGCTGATTGCTCAGTCCTGGCACACCGATGAAATTCGTAAGCATCGCCCAAGCCCGGTCGACGAAGCTAAATGGGGCTTTGCGGTGGTGGAAAACAGCCTGTGGGAAGGGGTACCGAACTACCTGCGCGAGCTGAACGAACAGCTGGAAGCGAACCTGGGCTACCGTCTGCCGGTCGACTTTGTGCCGGTCCGCTTTACCTCCTGGATGGGCGGCGACCGCGACGGCAACCCGAACGTCACCGCAGAAATCACCCGTCACGTCCTGCTGCTGAGCCGCTGGAAAGCGACCGATCTGTTCCTGAAAGACATTCAGGTACTGATCTCCGAGCTGTCGATGGTAGAAGCGACGCCGGAACTGCGCGCGCTGGCCGGTGAAGAAGGCGCCAGCGAGCCGTACCGTTTCCTGATGAAAAAACTGCGTGGTCAGCTGATGGCCACTCAGGCCTGGCTGGAAGCGCGCCTGAAAGGCCAGCGTCTGCCAAAACCAGAAGGCCTGCTGAGCCAGAACGAACAGCTCTGGGAGCCGCTGTACGCCTGTTATAAATCACTCCAGGCGTGCGGGATGGGCATTATCGCCAACGGCGAACTGCTCGACACCCTGCGTCGCGTGAAGTGTTTCGGCGTGCCGCTGGTACGTATCGACGTTCGTCAGGAAAGTACCCGTCATACCGAAGCGCTGGGCGAGCTGACCCGCTACCTCGGCATCGGCGACTATGAAAGCTGGTCCGAAGCCGACAAACAGGCGTTCCTGATCCGCGAGCTGAACTCCAAGCGCCCGCTGCTGCCGCGCAACTGGGAGCCAAGCAACGATACCCGCGAAGTGCTCAACACCTGTAAAGCGATCGTGGACGCACCGAAAGGATCGGTGGCCGCCTATGTGATCTCCATGGCGAAAACCCCGTCCGACGTGCTAGGCGTTCATCTTCTGCTGAAAGAAGCGGGCATCGACTACGCCCTGCCTGTCGCCCCGCTGTTTGAGACCCTCGATGACCTGAACAACGCCAACGACGTGATGAGCCAGCTGCTGAACATCGACTGGTATCGCGGCTTTATTCAGGGCAAACAGATGGTGATGATCGGCTATTCCGACTCCGCAAAAGATGCGGGCGTGATGGCGGCATCCTGGGCGCAGTATCAGGCGCAGGATGCACTGATCAAAACCTGCGAAAAAGCCGGTATAGAGCTGACCCTGTTCCACGGACGCGGTGGCTCAATTGGCCGTGGCGGCGCGCCAGCACACGCGGCACTGCTGTCACAGCCACCGGGAAGCCTGAAAGGCGGCCTGCGCGTGACCGAGCAGGGCGAGATGATCCGCTTCAAGTACGGCCTGCCGGAAGTGACCATCAGCAGCCTGTCGCTTTATACCAGCGCGATCCTCGAAGCCAACCTGCTGCCACCGCCGGAGCCAAAAGAATCCTGGTGCCGCATCATGGACGAGTTGTCAGACATCTCCTGCGATCTGTACCGCGGCTACGTGCGTGAAAACAAAGATTTCGTCCCTTACTTCCGTTCAGCCACGCCTGAGCAGGAGCTGGGTAAACTGCCGCTGGGCTCGCGTCCTGCCAAGCGTCGTCCGACCGGCGGCGTTGAATCCCTGCGTGCAATCCCGTGGATCTTTGCCTGGACGCAGAACCGCTTAATGCTGCCCGCCTGGCTGGGTGCCGGTGCCGCACTGCAAAAAGTGGTGGAAGACGGTAAACAGAGCGAGCTGGAAACAATGTGCCGCGACTGGCCGTTCTTCTCTACCCGTCTGGGAATGCTGGAGATGGTCTTCTCGAAAGCCGACCTGTGGCTGGCGGAATACTACGATCAGCGCCTGGTGAAGCCCGAGCTGTGGGCGCTGGGCAAAGAGCTGCGCGAACTGCTGGAAGGCGACATCAAAGTGGTGCTGGACATCGCTAACGACTCACACCTGATGGCGGACCTGCCGTGGATTGCCGAGTCTATCCAGCTGCGTAACATCTACACCGACCCGCTGAACGTCCTGCAGGCAGAGCTGCTGCACCGTTCGCGTCTGGCAGAAGAAGAAGGGAAAGAGCCGGATCCACGCGTTGAACAGGCGCTGATGGTGACGATTGCGGGCGTTGCGGCGGGTATGCGTAACACCGGCTAATGCTTTACGCCCGGCGGCGCTGCGCTTGCACGGGCCTACGATAAGTAGGCCGGGTAAGCGTTAGCGCCACCCGGCAAATTTCGGTAGTCTCCTTATGCATTCCGATATCACCCAGATTTTGACAGACCTGGTGAACCGCACGTTACCGCTGGGTCAGATTCATTTCTCAGCGCTGGCTGAACAGCATACCCGAACCTCTCCCTGCCTCGGCATTACCCTTGACACACCCTGCGAGGCGATTTTTTCTTTTTTTGGACAAATTACGCATCCTGCGCCTCACGCCCTGAGCATACATTTCGGTAAGCAGCAGCTTACAATCGAGTTACAGCATGACAATGTGCTCTTACAACAACTCCAGGTTGCCCGACGTGGTCCGCGAACGGGGGCTTTTCTTCTGCAAACGCTCACCGAATTACAGATGCAGCCAGAAGAGCAGGACACAGCAAGGCTGGTGGTTTTAAGCCTGCTCAGCCACTGCCGGGATCTGCTTGGAAGCGAAATTCACACCGACAGCCGCAGCCGGGCACTGTTCGAAGCCGTTCGGAGCTATATCGAAGAAAATTATGCCTCTTTGTTAACTCGCGAATCCGTGGCACAGGCGTTCTACATCTCACCAAACTACCTTTCCCATCTATTCCAGAAAGTCGGCAGCGTCGGATTCAATGAATATTTAACAAAAACGCGCCTGGAACATGCGCGTCAGCTGCTGAAAGGCTACGATCTCAAAATTAAAGATATCGCCACACGCTGTGGATTTACGGACAGCAACTACTTTTGCCGTCTCTTTCGCAAGCACACCGAACGTTCCCCTTCCGAATATCGACGCCAGTACCACAGCCAGCTGATCGCCAAAAAGTAGCATTGTGATCGCTCTCTCACTTCGCCAAGGACATTACATTTGTCCAGTATTTGGCAAAATTGACCTGTATTCGCCGCGCCTGGGTGCGCCGTATCCTTTATTCAACCTTTCTGACTTAAGGAAAAATAATGGAACTGTACCTGGATACCGCCAACGTGGCGGAAGTTGAACGCCTGGCGCGCATCTTTCCCATCGCGGGCGTCACCACCAACCCGAGCATCATTGCCGCCAGCCGTGAATCCATCTGGGACGTGCTGCCGCGCCTGCAACAAGCCATCGGGCCGGAAGGCACGCTGTTTGCTCAAACCATGAGCCGCGATGCCGAAGGCATGGTGGCAGAAGCCAAACGTCTGAGTAACGCCATTCCGGGCATTGTGGTGAAAATCCCGGTGACGGCTCAGGGACTTATCGCAATTAAGGCATTGAAAAAAGAGGGGATAACCACGCTGGGCACCGCCGTTTACAGCGCGGCGCAGGGCTTGCTCGCCGCACTCGCAGGGGCGAAATATGTCGCGCCGTACGTCAACCGCGTCGACGCGCAGGGCGGTGACGGCATTCGCATGGTTCAGGAACTGCAGTCCCTGCTGGAGCTGCACGCGCCGGACAGTAAAGTGCTGGCCGCCAGCTTCAAAACGCCGCGTCAGGCGCTCGACTGCCTGTTGGCAGGATGTGAAGCAATCACGCTTCCCTTAGACGTAGCGCAACACATGCTCGGTACGCCGGCGGTAGAGTCAGCCATAGAGAAGTTCGAGCAGGACTGGAAAAACGCGTTTGGTAACCTCAACCTCTAAGGGAGAACTGTTATGGACCGTATCATTCAATCGCCGGGGAAATATATCCAGGGCGCGGATGTGCTGACCCGTCTCGGCGACTATCTGAAACCCCTGGCAAACCGCTGGCTGGTCGTCGGCGATAAGTTTGTGCTGGGTTTTGCCGAAGAGACCCTGCGCCAGAGTTTTAAAAAAGCCGAACTGCATGCCGAAATCGCGCCGTTTGGCGGCGAATGTTCGCAAAATGAAATCGATCGCCTGAAAAAGCTGGCCGACAGCGCCGACTGCCTGGCGGTGCTGGGTATTGGTGGCGGTAAAACGCTTGATACCGCGAAAGCGCTGGCTCACTTTATGGACGTGCCGGTCGCCATTGCGCCGACTATCGCGTCCACCGACGCGCCGTGCAGCGCCCTTTCCGTTATTTACACCGACAGCGGCGAGTTCGATCGCTACCTGATGCTGCCGCACAACCCGAACATGGTCATTGTGGATACGAAAGTAGTAGCAGGTGCGCCTGCACGTCTGCTGGCCGCCGGGATTGGCGACGCGCTGGCGACCTGGTTTGAAGCACGCGCCTGCTCGCGCAGCGGCGCGACCACTATGGCCGGGGGTAAATGCACACAGGCGGCATTAGCGCTCGCCGAGCTGTGCTACAACACGCTGGTTGAAGAGGGTGAAAAAGCGATGCTGGCGGCGGAACAGCATGTGGTGACGCCTGCGCTGGAACGCATTATCGAAGCCAACACCTATCTCAGCGGCGTCGGCTTTGAAAGTGGCGGGCTGGCGGCGGCACACGCTATTCATAACGGCATGACGGCGGTGCCGGACGCGCATCACTTCTATCATGGGGAGAAAGTGGCGTTTGGTACGCTGACGCAGCTGGTGCTGGAAAACGCGCCGGTAGAAGAAATTGAGACCGTCGCGGCGCTTTGCCACAGCGTAGGGCTGCCGATCACGCTGGCACAGCTGAACATCAAAGAGGATATTCCGGCCAAAATGCGTCTGATCGCCGAAGCCTCTTGCGCGGAAGGAGAAACGATCCACAACATGCCGGGGGGCGTCACACCGGATCAGGTGTATGCGGCGCTGCTGGTGGCAGACCAGTATGGACAGCGATTCCTGCAGGAGTGGGAGTAATAAAAAAGCCGGGTGGCGCTGCGCTTACCCGGCCTACATGGCACTTTAATTTGTAGGCCGGGTAAGGCGTAGCCGCCACCCGGCACACTGGCTACTTCACGTCAAACCGATCCAGATCCATGACCTTCGCCCAGGCGGCAACGAAGTCGCGGACAAACTTCTCATGCGCATCATCGCTGGCGTAAACCTCGGCCAGCGCGCGCAGGACGGCGTTAGAGCCGAAGACCAGATCGGCGCGGGTGGCGGTATATTTCACTTCACCGCTGGTGCGATCGCTTCCGGCAAACAGCTCATTGGACTCATCGGTCGCCTTCCACTGCGTGTTCATATCCAGCAGGTTCACGAAGAAATCAGTGCTCAGCACGCCCTCACGGTTGGTGAACACGCCGTTCTTGCTGCCATCAAAGTTGGCACCCAGTACGCGCAGGCCGCCGATCAGCACCGTCAGTTCTGGCGCAGTCAGCGTCAGCTGTTGGGCTTTATCAATCAGCAGAGACTCCGTGGTGGACACATCCACCTGCGCACGGTAGTTGCGGAAACCATCGGCAATCGGTTCGAGCAGGTTAAACATCTCGATATCCGTCTGATCCTGACGCGCATCAACGCGGCCCGGCGTGAACGGTACGGTGACATACACACCTGCCGCTTTTGCGGCCTGCTCAACGCCTACCACGCCCGCCAGCACGATGATATCGGCCAGAGAGGCTTTGTTGGTGGTGCGCTGGATAGCTTCCAGGGCTGGCAGCGCGCGAACCGCCGCAGCGTTCACGTCCCAGTCACGCTGAGGCGCCAGCGCCAGACGCGCGCCGTTGGCACCGCCACGCTTATCGCCACCGCGGAAGGTCGAGGCTGACGCCCAGGCAACAGAAACCAGTTCGCTCACGGAGAGACCAGAGGCAGCGATTTCCGCCTTCAGGCTTTCAATGTCTTCTTTCGTCGGATTGAACACCGCCTGCGGCAGCGGGTCCTGCCAAATCAGATCTTCTTTCGGCACTTCCGGGCCAAGGTAACGCGATTTTGGCCCCATATCGCGGTGGGTCAGCTTGAACCACGCGCGCGCGAAGGCTTCGTTGAAAGCCTGCGGGTCGTTCAGGAAGCGGCGGGAAATCTTCTCGAATTCCGGGTCGAAGCGCAGCGTCAGGTCGGTGACCAGCATGGTAGGCTTGCGTTTTTTCGACGGGTCGAACGGATCGGGCATGATTTCCGGTGCATCCACGGCTTCAAACTGAATCGCCCCTGCCGGACTGCGGGTCTGTACCCATTCGTATTTGAACAGGTTCTCGAAGAAGTAGTTGCTCCACTGGGTCGGGGTTTGTGACCAGATAACTTCCAGCCCGGAGGTAATGGCATCAGCACCAACCCCCGTGCCGTGCGTGCTGGCCCAGCCCAGGCCCTGTGCTTCAATCGGTGAGGCTTCCGGGTCGGTACCCACGTGGGTGGCTTCACCCGCGCCGTGAGTCTTGCCGAGGGTGTGGCCGCCTGCAATCAGCGCGACGGTCTCTTCGTCGTTCATGCCCATGTTGCCGAAGGTCGCACGAATCGCTGCCGCCGCTGACAGCGGTTCACCGCTGGCGTTCGGCCCTTCCGGGTTCACGTAGATCAGGCCCATTTCGGTGGCTGCCAGAGGACGCTTAGCCAGCGCTTCCGGGTCACGGTGGGTCAGCCAGGCTTTTTCATCACCCCAGTTCACGTCCAGATCCGGTTCCCAGACGTCTTCACGCCCGGCACCAAAACCAAAGGTACGGAAGCCGGAGTTCTCCAGCGCCACGTTACCCGCGAGGATAAACAGGTCGGCCCAGGAGATTTTTTGTCCGTATTTTTTCTTGATAGGCCACAGCAGACGGCGCGCTTTATCCAGGCTTACGTTATCCGGCCAGGAGTTCAGTGGCGCAAAGCGCTGTTGACCGCGTCCTGCCCCACCGCGCCCGTCCACGGAGCGATAGGTACCCGCACCGTGCCACGCCATACGGATAAACAGGCCCGCATAGCTGCCCCAGTCGGCAGGCCACCACGGTTGAGAGTCGGTTAAAAGTGCTTTGAGGTCGCCTTTAAGGGCAGAGTAATCAAGCTTGCTGAATTCTTTGCGGTAGTCGAAGTCTTCACCCAGCGGGTTCGAACGATTGGAATGTTGGTTAAGAAGATCGATGCGGAGTTGTTTTGGCCACCAGTCGCGGCTGCCTGTACCTGCGCCCGCGCTGTGATCGACGCCGCCCTGATGGAACGGGCATTTGCCGACTGATGCCGCTTTATTGGTCTCGTCTGACGTGCTCATCGCTATGCTCCCTTTTACAGTGTTACCGTTACGATATACACCACTAGCAATAAGTTATAGTTGAATTAATCCACAGATTCGATAGCTGATACCTTTTAACTTTTTACCCTGTTAAAAAGCCCTCTATTTAAGAGGGCTTTTGGTGTTTTACGCGGGGCGAACGCCCAGAGTATGGCAGATGGCATAGCTCATCTCCGCGCGGTTTAGCGTGTAGAAGTGGAAGTCTTTCACCCCTTCACGGCTTAAGATTTTCACCATGTCCATCGCGATATTGGCCCCCACCAGCTTGCGGGTTTCCGGGTCATCGTCCAGACCTTCGTACATTTTGGACATCCACAGCGGAATGCGCACGTTGGTCATATCGGCGAATTTCTTCGCCTGTTTGAAGTTAGAGACCGGCAGAATGCCTGGGATAATTTCAACGTCGATGCCCGCGGAGACGCAGCGGTCACGGAAGCGCAGGTAGCTTTCGACATCAAAGAAGAACTGGGTAATGGCGCGGTTGGCTCCGGCCTCCACTTTACGCTTGAGGTTAAGCAGATCCGCCTGGGCGCTTTTCGCTTCCGGGTGAACCTCAGGGTAAGCAGCCACGGAGATATCGAAATCTGCCACCTCTTTCAGCAGCCCAACCAGGTCGGCCGCATACATCTCTGGCTTGCCGCTGCCGGGCGGGAGGTCGCCGCGCAGTGCGACAATATGACGGATGCCGTTATTCCAGTAATCCTGGGCGATGGCACGCAGCTCGTCGCGGGTAGCGTCGATACAGGTGAGGTGCGGCGCCGCTTCCAGACCGGTACGATCTTTGATGCCTTTAATGATGCTGTGCGTACGGTCACGCTCGCCAGAGTTCGCACCGTAGGTCACGGAGACAAACTTTGGTTTCAGGCTGCTGAGACGATCGATAGAGCTCCACAGGGTTTGCTCCATTTCACTGGTGCGCGGCGGGAAAAATTCAAAAGAGACGTTAATCTGACCGTTTACTTCGGCCAGGCTCTGGTTCAGTGCTTCCCGCTGGTTGGCGTGAAAAAAGCTCATACCCTACCCCTATCAATCGCGTGTCATTGTCTGTTGTGTTGTGAACTTCTATACGTTTAGACGTCCAGATGTAAAAATGACGGAAAAGCGGAGGGACGTCAATAGAAATAATCAACAATAACGGTGAGGTTTGCTCAGGGAAGATGAGGGAAATTCATGATGGGGGTGAGTGCATCAGACTGCACTCACCCTAACCCTCTCCCACAGGGAGAGGGAAATTGAGTTTTTACAGCAGCTTAGCCAGACGGTTGATGTCAGACTGGATCGCCCCGGCGGTGACGTCGCGCCCGGCGCCCGGGCCGCGGATCACCAGCGGGTTATCGCGGTACCAGCGGCTTTCGATGGCGAAGACGTTATCGCACGGCAGCAGCGCCGCCAGCGGATGCTCAGGACGCACCGCCTCGACACCGACGCGCGCTTTTCCGTTGGCCTCGAAACGCGCTACGTAGCGCAGCACCAGCCCCATCTCGTTCGCCGCTTCCAGACGCTGCACCATCTGCTCGTTAAGCTCTTCACCATTTTCAAAGAAATGATCCACAGAACCCTCTTCACAGCCGGCAGGCACCAGCGACTCGACGCGGACGGAATCCGGTTCGATGTCATAACCGGCTTCGCGCGCCAGGATCACCAGCTTACGCATCACGTCTTTACCGGAGAGGTCAACGCGCGGATCGGGTTCCGTTAAGCCCTGCTGCCACGCCTGATCCACCAGGTCAGTGAACGGCACGGTGCCGTCAAACTGCAGGAACAGCCAGGAGAGCGTACCGGAGAAGATACCGCTCAGCGCCAGAATGCTGTCGCCGCTTTCAATCAGGTCGCGCACGGTGTGGTTTACCGGCAGGCCCGCGCCCACGGTGGCGTTATACAGCCAGTGACGGCCGGTTTTTTCAAACGCGTCGTGGATCTGGCGGTATTTATCGGTGCTGCTTGCCCCCGCCAGTTTGTTCGCACTGATGACGTGGAAACCGTGGCTGGCGAAATCAAGATACTGATCGGCAAGCTGTTCGCTGGCGGTCACGTCCAGCACCACCAGATCGTCATACGGGTGCGCACGCATCCACAGGAACAGCGACTCTTCATCCTGCTCGACGGCTTCATCATTAAAGAAGGCAAGCGCGCGGCTGGCATCCAGCCCTTCGTAGTTCAGCAGGCTGCGGCGGCTGTCCACCACACCTGCGAGAATGAATTCGAACCCGGTACGCGCCGAAAGCGTGACCTGTTCGCGGGCAAACAGCTCCAGCCAGCGGGAACCGATGTTACCTTTACCAAACAGCACCAGGCCGATGCGTTTTTCCGCGCGGAACAGCGAGGTATGCAGACCCTGAATCAGGCTTTCGGTTGGCCCTTTGCGCAGAACGGCCACCAGGCTAATGCCCTCTTCCGACTGCCAGGTGAACTCCACCGGCTGGCCTTTCAGCTGCTGCCAGAAGCGGTGGCAGTGCAGCGGGTTACGGGTGACGCCCGCGCCCACCATCGCCACCAGCGCCAGCCCCTGACGCAGGCGAAGCTCGCCCGGCAGGCCGGCTTCATCCAGAATTTTCAGCGCGCTGTCCGCCACTTCTGCGGTATAGCAGAACTGCAGCAGCTGGCGGTCATTGTGAACACCCACGGCCAGCGGACGCACCTGGGCGCGTTTCAGGATCGTGTCGATCTCTTTATGCGCCAGCCTGAAGTCCTGGCCCGCAGGCACCTGGAATTCAATCAGGCAGATGTCGTCGTGGCTGGTGACAATACGCGCCCCGGTACCGGACGCCAGCACGCGCTCAATGCGCGTGGAGCCTTGATCCGGGGTGTAGCTGCAGCGCAGCTGGAGGTCGATATCACTGCCGGAAACCGGCTGCAGCGTGCGCGCGTGCAGCACTGGTGCGGCCAGACGCGCCAGTTCGCTGGCTTCATCCAGGCGCAGCAGCGGCAGCAGGCAGGCATCTTTTACTTTGCGCGGGTCCGCGCTGTAAACACCGGCCACGTCGCTCCAGATGGTGACGCGGGACACGCCCGCCAGCGCACCGATTTGCGTTGCCGAGTAGTCGGAGCCGTTACGGCCCAGCAGCACGGTTTCACCCGCGTTGCTGCGGCTGATAAAGCCGGTAACCACAATGCGTTTGCCCGGGTGCTGCACCAGCAGCTGCTGCAGCAGCGGGTAGGATAACCCTTCATCCACCTGCGGCTGCGCGGCGCGTTCGGCACGCAGGAAATCACGCGCGTCGAGCCAGGCGGCGTCCACGCCCAGGTGTTGCAGAACCGCAGCCATCAGGCGCGCGGACCATACTTCACCGTGGCCCACCACTTCGGCATACACCGCATCGTTAATGCCGCTGTCCAGCAGGGCGGCCAGACGCTCAAGATCGTGCGTGAAGGCGCTGATCAGCCCGTCCGCCACGTCCGCAGGCAGCAGGCCGGCAATCAATTCGCTCTGATAGCGACGTAATGACTGTTGCACCTGATGCGCAGAAAGGCGATCGGTCTGGCTCAGTTTCAGCCAGCTAATCAACTGGTTGGTGGTGCTGCCCGCCGCCGAGACAACCATCATGTCACCCGGCTGTGAATATTCCGTCATGATCCCTGCGACACGCAGGTAACATTTCACATCAGCAAGACTACTACCACCAAACTTGTGCAGCTGACGACCCTTCGCCCCTGCCTGCGCTATCACACTCATGATTACCCCTTGGCTGCGATCCGGAAGCCATTTTCCAGATCGGCAATTAAATCTTCAGAATCTTCAATACCGGTTGAGATCCGTAGCAGCGTCTCAGAAATCCCGGCGGCGGCACGTGCTTCGGGTGCCATACCTGCGTGCGTCATGGTCGCGGCGTGGGAGATCAAGCTTTCAACCCCACCTAAGGATTCCGCCAGCGTAAACAATGACAGCCCGCTCAGGAAGCGACGCAGCGTTTGCTCGTCACCGTCCAGTTCAAAACTTAACATCGCGCCAAACCCTTTCTGCTGGCGCGCGGCAATCTCGTGCCCCTGGTTTTCCGGCAGCGACGGGTGGTACAGCTTCTTCACCAGCGGCTGGGTTTTCAGGAAGTCGACAATCGCCTGAGCATTACGCTGCGCCACGTCCATGCGCGGCGACAACGTACGGATGCCGCGCAACAGCAGGTAGCTGTCGAAGGCGCCTGCGGTGACGCCAATATTATTGGCCCACCATGCCAGTTCGGTGACAACGTCAGGATCTTTGGCAATCACCACACCTGCCACCACGTCAGAATGGCCGTTCAGATATTTAGTGCATGAATGCAACACCAGATCGGCACCCAGTGCGAGTGGGTTCTGAAGGGCCGGACTGAGGAACGTATTATCCACTACACTTATCGCTCCCGCATCCCTTGCGAGCTGACAAATTTTCGCAATATCGACAACGCGCAACAATGGATTGCTTGGACTTTCTACCAGAACCAGCTTCGGTTTCTCTGCCAGCGCCTGTTTCAGCGCCTGTTCATCGTTTTGATCGACAAACAGCACGCGATAGCAGCCGCGTGTTGCCAGGCTATCAAACAGGCGATAGCTGCCGCCGTAGCAATCGTGCGGCGCAACCAGCAGGTCGCCGGGTTTAAGGAACACCGTGGTCACCAGGTGAATGGCGGACATCCCCGTGTTGGTTAATACGGCGCCTGCGCCCCCTTCCAGCTCGGCCAGCGCGCGCTGGGTTACATCACGCGTAGGGTTGCCACGACGCGAGTAGTCATGCGCACGGGGTTCATTAAATCCGGTGAAATTGTAGGTACTGGAAAGATGAATGGGCGGGACAACGCAGCCGTACTGCTCGTCATCATTTAATCCGCTACGCACTGCGATAGTGGCCTGTTTACGCGTCATGGTGAGGGCTTCCTGGCGAATGAGGTGAAAAGTCAGGCACCAGAGTAAACATTGAAAGTATGGACGTCAATACATCTGGACATCTAAACTTCTTTGCGTATAGATTGAGCAATGCGCAAATAGCCGTTAAAATTATATGCTTTAGTGCACGCTGCAGCGGCAATATCCGTGCCACGGTATCGTCTCTACGGTAAACTAGGCAAGATTGCGGTTCAAAACGGGTGGTTACCGGTTTTGCACCTTTAGATAAATGACTGAGAGGATTAAAGGTATCTCATGGCTGAATGGAGCGGCGAATATATCAGCCCATACGCTGAGCACGGTAAGAAGAGTGAGCAAGTAAAGAAAATTACGGTTTCCATTCCTCTGAAGGTGTTGAAGATCCTCACCGATGAACGTACGCGTCGTCAGGTGAACAACCTGCGCCACGCAACCAACAGCGAACTGCTGTGCGAAGCGTTTCTGCATGCGTTTACCGGTCAACCGTTGCCGAACGATGACGATCTGCGCAAAGAGCGTAGTGATGAAATCCCGGAAGAGGCGAAGGTGATCATGCGTGAACTGGGTATTGACCCGGAGACGTGGGAATACTGAGAAGCGGATACAAAAAAGGCACCTTGCGGTGCCTTTTTTTCGGGAAACTTATTTAGCGCCCGGGATGCTGAAACGCTTGTTGAAGCGGTCAACACGGCCACCGGTTGCAACATCACGCTGCTTACCAGTGTAGAACGGGTGGCATTTGCCGCACACGTCCAGGTTCAGATCGTGACCCACGGTAGAGCGGATCTGGATAGAGTTACCGCAAGAACAGTTTGCAGTAATCATTTCGTATTTCGGGTGAATATCTTTTTTCATGGGAGAACCTCAGTTAAGGCCGCGTCGCTCTTCCAGCCCTAACGCCAGACACCACGCGATGTTGATTGTAAGTTCTTTGGCGTAAAGTACACCAAAGGCGGCGAATCATACAGAATTTGACCAACGTATGCAAACTGATCCGCACGCCGCTTTTACTAATGTGTATACTAACGCGCCACTTTTCAAGTCAGGAAGATTCGATGCCCGTCGCTCACGTTGCCCTGCCCGTTCCGCTTCCCCGCACCTTTGACTATCTGCTGCCCGACAGCATGAGCGCCAAAGCGGGCTGTCGCGTGACCGTGCCGTTTGGCAAACAGCAGCGCGTGGGGATCGTCGTCTCCGTCAGCGATAAGAGCGAACTGCCGCTTAACGAACTGAAATCGGTCGTTGAGGTGCTGGACAGCGAGCCCGTCTACTCCACCAGCACCTGGCGACTGCTGCTGTGGGCGGCGGATTATTATCATCACCCCATCGGCGACGTCCTGTTCCACGCCCTGCCAATTATGCTGCGTCAGGGCAAGAGCGCCAGCCATGCGCCGATGTGGTACTGGTTTGCCACGGAGGAAGGCCAGGCCGTCGACATCAACAGCCTGAAGCGCTCGCAGAAACAGCAGCAGGCGCTGGCGGCGCTGCGTCAGGGGAAAATCTGGCGGCATCAGGTCGACGAGCTTGAGGTCAGCGAAACGGCGCTACAGGCATTAAGAAAAAAAGGGCTGAGCGACCTGGCAAGCGAGGCGCCTGCCCTTAACGACTGGCGGGAGAGTTTCTCCGTTTCAGGGGATCGCCTGCGTCTGAATACCGAGCAGGCCACCGCGGTAGGCGCAATTCATAGCGCCTCCGATCGTTTCTCTGCCTGGCTGCTGGCGGGGGTCACCGGTTCCGGCAAGACCGAAGTTTACCTGAGCGTGCTGGAAAACGTGCTCGCGCAGGGCAAACAGGCGCTGGTGATGGTGCCGGAAATTGGCCTGACGCCGCAAACCATCGCCCGATTCCGCGAACGCTTTAACGCGCCGGTTGAGGTGCTGCACTCAGGCCTGAATGACAGCGAGCGACTCAGCGCCTGGCTGAAAGCGAAAAACGGCGAAGCGGCGATTGTGATCGGCACCCGCTCGTCGCTGTTCACGCCGTTTAAAAATCTTGGCGTTATCGTGATCGACGAAGAGCACGACAGCTCCTATAAACAGCAGGAAGGCTGGCGCTATCACGCCCGCGATCTGGCCGTCTACCGCGCGCACAGCGAGCAAATTCCCATTGTTCTGGGATCCGCCACGCCTGCGCTCGAAACGCTGCACAACGTGCGCCAGCGTAAATACCACATGCTGCGCCTGACGCGTCGCGCGGGGAATGCCCGTCCGGCCATTCAGCACGTGCTGGATTTGAAAGGCCAGCAGGTCCAGGCGGGGCTAGCGCCCGCGCTTATTACCCGCATGCGCCAGCATTTGCAGGCGGGGAATCAGGTCATTCTGTTCCTCAACCGTCGCGGATTTGCACCCGCCCTGCTGTGCCACGACTGCGGCTGGATTGCCGAATGCCCGCGCTGCGATCACTACTACACCTTCCATCAGGCCCAGCGTCATTTGCGCTGCCACCACTGCGACAGCCAGCGTCCGGTGCCGCGCCAGTGCCCGTCGTGTGGCTCAACGCATATTGTGCCGGTCGGTCTGGGGACGGAACAGCTGGAGCAAGCGCTTGGGCCCTTTTTCCCGGACGTGCCGATTTCGCGTATCGACCGGGACACCACCAGCCGCAAAGGCGCACTCGAACAGCAGCTGGCGGAAGTGCATCGCGGTGGCGCGCGCATCCTGATTGGCACCCAGATGCTGGCCAAAGGCCACCACTTCCCGGACGTGACGCTGGTCGCCCTGCTGGACGTGGACGGCGCGCTGTTCTCGGCAGATTTTCGTTCAGCCGAGCGCTTCGCCCAGCTTTACACCCAGGTTGCCGGACGTGCAGGACGCGCCGGTAAACAGGGCGAAGTGGTGTTGCAAACGCACCATCCGGAGCACCCGCTGCTGCAAACCCTGCTGCACAAAGGCTATGACGCCTTTGCCGAGCAGGCGCTGGCCGAACGCCAGACCATGCAGCTACCGCCGTGGACCAGCCACGTCATCATCCGCGCGGAAGATCATAACAACCAGCAGGCGCCACTTTTCCTGCAGCAGCTGAGAAACCTCCTGCAGGCCAGCCCGCTGGTGGATAGTCAGCTGTGGATTTTGGGCCCGGTGCCTGCCCTCGCGCCAAAACGCGGCGGCCGTTTCCGCTGGCAGATCTTGCTCCAGCACCCCTCGCGCATTCGTCTTCAGCATATTGTTAGCGGCGCGCTGGTGCTGATTAACACCCTGCCCGAAGCGCGAAAAGTGAAGTGGGTCCTGGACGTCGACCCTATCGAAGGCTGAAGCTGGATCGAAAAATTTAACGCTCCTCACACTTTTTATGAAAATTCTGTAACCGATTCCATTAACTATCTGTAAAAATGGTGATGTCAGAAGTTCGGTGTTCAGGCGAGGAGAAGACGTTGAAGTCCAGGAAAGAGGTTGCGACTGCGACCATGAAAGACGTTGCCCAGAAAGCACAGGTCTCTACGGCAACAGTATCCCGCGCATTAATGAACCCGGATAAAGTCTCCCAGGCGACCCGTAACCGGGTGGAGCAGGCTGCGCTTGAAGTGGGCTATTTTCCGCAGGCAATGGGACGTAACGTCAAACGCAACGAGTCGCGCACCATCCTGGTGATTGTGCCGGACATCTGTGACCCTTTCTTTAGCGAGATTATCCGCGGTATTGAAGTCACCGCGGCGGAACAGGGGTACCTGGTGCTGATTGGCGACTGCGCCCATCAGAACCAGCAGGAAAAAACCTTCATCGACCTCATTATCACCAAGCAGATCGACGGCATGCTGCTGCTTGGCTCTCGCCTGCCCTTTGATGCCAGCATCGAAGAGCAGCGTAATTTACCGCCGATGGTGATGGCCAACGAGTTTGCGCCGGAGCTGGAGCTGCCGACGGTCCATATCGATAACCTTACCGCCGCGTTCAACGCCGTAAACTATCTCCAGGAGCTGGGGCATAAGCGTATTGGCTGCATCGCCGGGCCGGAAGAGATGCCGCTGTGTCACTACCGTTTGCAGGGTTACGTTCAGGCGCTGCGCCGTACCGGCGTGACCGTCGATCCGCACTACATTGCGCGCGGTGATTTTACCTTCGCTGCGGGTGGACAGGCGCTGGAGAAACTTCTGGACCTGCCTGAGCCGCCAACCGCCGTATTTTGCCACAGCGACGTGATGGCGCTGGGCGCATTATCGTATGCCAAACGCCGCGGCCTTCGCATACCGAAAGATTTATCCATCATCGGTTTCGATAATATTTCGCTTTCGGAATTTTGCGATCCGCCGCTCTCAACGGTCGCTCAGCCGCGCTACCAAATCGGCCGCGAAGCGATGCTGCTTCTGCTGGATCAGCTTCACGGTCAAACAGTTAGCAGCGGCTCACGGTTGCTGGACTGCGAACTGATCGTCCGAGGCACGACCCAGGCATTGACTTAAAGTAAACGTCTTTCGGATACCCTTATCTGGTCAAAGCCCCGCCGCTTAAGTAACATGGCGGACTGACGAACGAATAAATACAGCGAAACGATAGTGGCACAACGAGATTATGTACGTCGCGGCCAGCCGGCACCTTCGCGACGCAAAAAGAGTAGCTCAAGAAAAAAGCAACGTAACCTGCCTGCTGTCTCGCCAGCAATGGTCGCTATTGCTGCGGCTGTAGTCGTCGCCTTTATTGGTGGCCTGTACTTTATCACGCACCATAAAAAAGAAGAGTCTGAGGCGCTTCAGGCCAGTAAAGTCGCCGGAAATGGCCTCCCTCCGAAGCCTGAAGAGCGCTGGCGCTATATCAAAGAGCTGGAAAGCCGTCAGCCTGGGGTACGTGCGCCAACCGAACCTTCTGCGGGTGGTGAAGTACAGAATGCGAATCAGCTGACGGATGAACAGCGTCAGCTGCTGGCACAAATGCAGGCCGATATGCGCCAGCAGCCTACGCAGCTGAACGAAGTGCCGTGGAATGAGCAGACGCCGGAACAGCGTCAGCAAACGCTGCAGCGTCGCCAGGCACAACAGCAGATTCAGCAGCAACAGCAGTGGGCGCAAACCCAGCCGGTACAGCAGCCGAAGGCACAGCCGCGGGTAACGGAACAGCCGTATCAGCAGCCGACGCGTACGGTGCAGTCTCAGCCTGTCCAGCAGCAGCCTAAAGCGCAGCAGCAGAAGCAGGCGGCTCAGCCGTATCAGGATCTGCTCCAGACGCCAACGCATACCACAGCGCAGCAGCCGAAAACGCAGCAGGCCGCGCCGGTCACGAAAGAGACCGAAGCGCCGAAGCAGACGGCGGAGAAAAAAGACGAACGTCGCTGGATGGTACAGTGCGGTTCGTTCAAAGGTGCGGAGCAGGCGGAAACGGTGCGCGCGCAGCTGGCCTTTGAAGGGTTTGATTCGCGTATTACCACCAATAACGGCTGGAATCGCGTGGTGATTGGTCCGGTCAAAGGCAAAGAAAATGCCGATGGCACCCTTTCTCGTTTGAAAATCGCCGGTCACACAAACTGCATTCGACTCGCCTCCGGGGGTTGAAACCCCCAAAATCCCCCCCATCTATCATTTAATTCAGCCCTGGGCACAGGCTCAGGGCTTCTGTTTCCCGATTCTGTAACCAGGGGGTCTGCTCGTGACAACAATAGTAAGTGTACGCCGTAACGGCCATGTGGTAATCGCCGGTGATGGCCAGGCCACGCTGGGTAATACCGTCATGAAAGGCAACGTGAAGAAAGTGCGTCGTCTCTACAACGACAAAGTGATCGCCGGCTTTGCAGGCGGCACGGCAGATGCCTTCACGCTGTTTGAACTGTTTGAACGTAAACTGGAAATGCACCAGGGTCATCTGGTGAAAGCCGCCGTTGAGCTGGCAAAAGACTGGCGTACCGACCGCATGCTACGCAAGCTCGAAGCGCTGCTGGCGGTCGCTGATGAGACCGCATCGCTTATCATCACCGGTAACGGTGACGTGATTCAGCCGGAAAATGACCTGATTGCCATCGGCTCTGGCGGCCCTTATGCCCAGGCTGCTGCCCGCGCACTGTTGGAAAATACCGACATGAACGCGCGTGATATCGCGGTGAAGGCGTTGGATATTGCAGGTGATATCTGCATCTATACCAACCACAACCACACCATCGAAGAATTGACCTCCAAAGCGTAAGGATCTCCCATGTCTGAAATGACCCCACGCGAAATTGTCAGCGAACTGAACAAACACATTATCGGCCAGGATAACGCCAAGCGTTCCGTGGCTATCGCCCTGCGTAACCGCTGGCGTCGTATGCAGCTTGACGAAGAGCTGCGCCACGAAGTGACGCCGAAAAACATTCTGATGATCGGCCCGACCGGCGTCGGTAAAACCGAAATCGCCCGTCGTCTGGCGAAGCTGGCCAACGCACCGTTCATCAAAGTTGAAGCCACCAAGTTCACCGAAGTGGGCTATGTGGGTAAAGAAGTGGACTCCATCATCCGCGATCTGACCGACTCGGCGATCAAAATGGTGCGTGTCCAGGCGATTGAGAAAAACCGCTATCGCGCGGAAGAGATGGCCGAAGAGCGCATTCTCGACGTGCTGATCCCACCGGCAAAAAACAACTGGGGTCAGGCTGAACAGCAGGCGGAACCGTCCGCTGCGCGTCAGGCGTTCCGCAAAAAACTGCGTGAAGGCCAGCTGGATGATAAAGAGATTGAGATCGATCTCGCTGCCGCGCCAATGGGTGTGGAAATCATGGCACCTCCGGGCATGGAAGAGATGACCAGCCAGCTGCAGTCCATGTTCCAGAACCTGGGCGGTCAGAAGCAAAAAACGCGTAAGCTGAAAATCAAAGACGCGATGAAGCTGCTGATTGAAGAAGAAGCGGCGAAGCTGGTGAATCCGGAAGAGCTGAAGCAGGACGCTATCGACGCGGTTGAGCAGCACGGTATCGTGTTTATCGACGAAATCGACAAAATTTGTAAGCGCGGCGGCAACAGCTCCGGCCCGGACGTGTCCCGCGAAGGCGTTCAGCGCGACCTGCTGCCGCTGGTTGAAGGCTGCACCGTCTCAACCAAGCACGGCATGGTGAAAACGGACCACATCCTGTTTATCGCATCAGGTGCCTTCCAGGTTGCCAGCCCGTCGGATCTGATCCCGGAACTGCAGGGCCGTCTGCCTATCCGCGTTGAGCTGCAGGCGCTGACCACCGAAGATTTCGAACGTATCCTGACTGAGCCAAACGCCTCTGCTACCGTACAGTACAAAGCGCTGATGGCAACCGAAGGCGTGAACCTCGAGTTCACCGAAGACGGTATCAAACGTATTGCCCAGGCTGCATGGCAGGTGAACGAAACCACCGAAAACATCGGTGCGCGTCGTCTGCATACCGTGCTGGAACGCCTGGTGGAAGATATCTCTTACGACGCGAGCGATCTGAACGGTCAAACCGTTACCATTGACGCAGAATATGTGAGTAAACATCTGGATGCGTTAGTGGCAGATGAAGATCTGAGCCGTTTTATCCTATAATCGCGGTTACTGGATTCTCATCACGTTTAATGGGGGCTAATGCCCCCATTTTTATTGGCTAAATACTTATGACTGACATCAGCCGTACTCAGGCGTGGCTCGAAAGTCTGCGCCCTAAAACACTCCCTCTGGCCTTTGCCGCGATTATCGTCGGTACGGCGCTTGCCTGGTGGCAGGGTTATTTCGATCCGCTGGTTGCCGCGCTGGCATTGATTACCGCCGGCCTGCTGCAAATTCTCTCCAACCTCGCCAACGACTATGGCGACGCGGTGAAAGGCAGCGACAAACCTGACCGTATCGGGCCGCTGCGTGGGATGCAAAAAGGGGTGATTACCCAGGCGCAGATGAAGCGCGCGCTGATTATCACCGTGGTGCTGATCTGTTTATCGGGTCTGGCGCTGGTGACAGTGGCGTCTAAGACCCCCAGCGATTTTATTGGCTTCCTGGTGCTGGGTTTATTGGCCATTATCGCAGCCATCACCTACACCGTCGGCACGCGTCCTTACGGCTACATTGGGCTCGGGGATATCTCCGTACTGGTGTTCTTCGGCTGGCTGAGCGTGATGGGAAGCTGGTACTTACAGGCGCATACGGTGATCCCTGCGCTGTTCCTGCCTGCGACCGCCTGCGGTCTGCTGGCGACCGCGGTGCTCAACATCAACAACCTGCGCGATATCGACAGCGACCGGGAGAACGGCAAAAACACCCTGGCGGTCCGTCTGGGGCCGGTGAATGCGCGTCGCTACCATGCCTGCCTGCTGATGGGTGCCCTGGTCTGCCTGGCGCTGTTTAACCTGATTTCCCTGCACAGTCTGTGGGGCTGGCTGTTTGTGCTTGCCGCGCCGCTGCTGATTAAGCAGGCCCGTTTTGTGATGCGTGAACGCAGCCCGGCCGCCATGCCGCCGATGCTGGAGCGCACGGTAAAAGGCGCGCTGCTGACTAACCTGTTGTTCGTCATCGGGATTGTCTTAAGCCAGACGCTCAGTTAGCTGACAAATATCAATTAACAATTGATGATTTTGCCAACAACGCATTTCGCACGATATACTGAACACATTCGCAGCAACTGAGCGTTAAACCTATGAAATACGATACCTCCGAGCTTTGTGACATCTACCAGGAAGATGTCAACGTCGTTGAACCGCTGTTCTCCAACTTTGGTGGGCGGTCGTCGTTTGGCGGACAGATCGTCACGGTGAAATGTTTCGAGGATAACGGGTTGTTGTACGATCTGCTCGAACAGAACGGCCGTGGCCGCGTACTGGTGGTCGATGGCGGTGGTTCCGTACGCCGCGCATTGATTGATGCTGAACTGGCCGGTATTGCCGCACAAAACGAGTGGGAAGGCATTGTGGTGTACGGTTCCGTGCGTCAAGTGGATGATCTGGAAGACCTGGATATCGGGATTCAGGCCATCGCGGCCATACCGGTAGGGGCGGCAGGTGACGGCATCGGCGAAAGCGACGTGCGCGTTAACTTCGGCGGCGTGACCTTCTTCTCCGGCGACCATCTCTACGCCGATAATACCGGCATTATCCTTTCCGAAGATCCGCTGGATATTGAGTAATAAAACTGTAAGCGTGGACCATAAAAAAACCGCCAACAGCAATGTGGCGGTTTTTTTGTCCCTCGGGATTCGCGGTCCGTTGGGAAGGCTTGCAACCTTTGACCAGGGTTTTTATCTTACCCTGATTCAAATCTCAGGTAATCCCCTCGACCCTTTATAAATTCCTAATTATCTATACAGACCTTAACTACGCTGCTGTTGCTTACTATGATGCTGCGTCCCTTTCCGCCATCTCGCACATGGGCATCGGTCCAGGGAAAGGTGTCTTCACAACCGTAAAGCAACCCTTGATCAGGCTTGTGTCCACCGACTTATCACCGGTGGTGAACGGTGGAGCGGTTAGCTGCAGGGACCGCATAATGAAACGCTATTTATGTATCGCGTTCATTGTCGCCAGCGTACTCGTTGTAAAGAGTGATGAACCGAATGTGTTCGTTGCTTTTACTATGATAGCGCAGGACAAGTAGCGTTAAGGCCGCCTCTGGCGGCCTTTTTTATGGTGATCGCCGACTGACATCAAACCATAAAAAAAGCCGGGTGGCGGCTTCGCCTTACCCGGCCTACTCATTAATCCCAATGGGAATTAAACCTCTTCCATACGTCCCAGCAGCGCCTGCAGGCGATCCTGCCAGCCGTTCTGCTGTTCGCGCAGCTGGTTGTTTTCGCGCTCCAGTTCTTCGCGGCTGTGCTGCGCGTTCTGTACTTCCTGCGCCAGGCTGCTGTTCTTCTCTTTCAGCTCTTCAATTTCCATCTGCAGCAGGGTGATGGTGTCAATCGCCTGCTGTACTTTCGATTCCAGTTTCTCAAACACTTCTAAAGACATGATGCTACCTCTCCTGAATTGCAAGGCGACGCTTTAACATAAACGCGCACGACATATACCGTCGATTGTATGGAGCGCGGCGCTCTGTGTCCAGCGACACACCGCGCAGATCGCGGTTTGCAACACTTTTAGGTCTGGTCCTGGTGCGTTCGCGTCATATACCCCTAAATTGTTAACTGATTCGTTAATGAAATGATTCAGCTCACATTCCTGTACTGATCCTGTACTGCTGCAAAAATGTGCTTTATGGCGCGAAAACGCTCATTTTATTGACGCAGACCACACATTTCGATTTCGATATTTCTCGTTTTTGCTCGTTAACGATAAATTAACACTATGTCTACAGGGCATCGTGGCTGTCACGGGCGGCCATGCTAACAATAAACATCAATTTCTTCAGGATTCCGATTATGAGTCAGACATCAACCTTAAAAGGCCAGTGCATTGCCGAGTTCCTTGGTACCGGGTTGTTGATATTCTTCGGAGTGGGCTGTGTCGCTGCACTGAAAGTGGCGGGTGCCAGTTTTGGTCAGTGGGAAATCAGTATCATCTGGGGTCTGGGCGTGGCGATGGCCATCTACCTGACTGCAGGGGTGTCTGGTGCACATCTTAACCCGGCGGTGACTATCGCACTGTGGCTGTTCGCGTGCTTCGACGGACGCAAAGTAGTTCCTTTCATTCTTTCTCAGTTTGCCGGCGCGTTTTGCGCAGCGGCGTTAGTTTACGGGCTTTATTACAATCTTTTCATCGACTTCGAACAGACGCATCATATGGTGCGCGGCAGCGTCGAAAGTCTGGATCTGGCAGGCATCTTCTCAACCTATCCAAACCCGCATATCAATTTTGTGCAGGCGTTCGCAGTTGAAATGGTGATTACCGCTATTCTGATGGGCGTTATCCTGGCGCTGACCGACGACGGAAACGGCATTCCGCGCGGCCCGCTGGCCCCACTGCTGATTGGCCTGCTGATTGCGGTGATTGGTGCCTCCATGGGCCCGCTGACCGGCTTCGCGATGAACCCGGCGCGTGATATCGGACCTAAAGCGTTCGCCTTTATCGCAGGCTGGGGCGACGTCGCCTTCACCGGTGGCAAAGACATTCCTTACTTCCTGGTACCGCTGTTTGCGCCAGTTGTCGGGGCTGCGCTGGGTGCGTTCAGCTACCGCAAATTAATTGGTCGCCATTTACCGTGCGATACCTGTGTGGAAGAGGAGAAGGAAACGACTTCTACCGCACAACAAAAAGCTTCGCTGTAATCTGACTACGGGACACATACCATGACCGAAAAAAAATATATCGTTGCGCTCGACCAGGGCACTACCAGCTCCCGCGCTGTCGTAATGGATCATGACGCGAACATCGTCAGCGTGTCACAGCGCGAATTTGAGCAAATTTATCCTCGTCCAGGCTGGGTCGAACACGACCCAATGGAGATCTGGGCGTCACAAAGCTCCACGCTGGTCGAAGTGCTGGCAAAAGCCGATATCAGTTCCGACGAGATTGCCGCGATTGGAATCACTAACCAGCGTGAAACGACGATTGTCTGGGAACGTGAAACCGGTAAGCCTATTTACAACGCCATCGTCTGGCAGTGCCGCCGTACCTCTGAGATCTGCGAGCAGCTGAAGCGCGACGGCATGGAAGAGTACGTGCGCAGCGCCACCGGTCTGGTGGTTGACCCGTATTTCTCCGGCACAAAAGTGAAGTGGATCCTCGACCACGTGGAAGGTTCACGCGAGCGTGCAAAACGCGGCGAGCTGCTGTTCGGCACCGTCGACACCTGGCTTATCTGGAAGATGACCCAGGGACGCGTCCACGTCACCGACTACACCAACGCCTCGCGTACCATGCTGTTCAACATCAACACCCTGGAGTGGGATGACAAGATGCTGGACGCGCTGGATATCCCACGTGCGATGCTGCCTGACGTGCGCAAGTCTTCTGAGGTTTACGGCCAGACCAACATCGGCGGTAAAGGCGGCACCCGTATTCCTATCGCCGGTATTGCCGGTGACCAGCAGGCGGCGCTGTTCGGCCAGCTGTGCGTCAAAGAAGGGATGGCGAAGAACACCTACGGCACCGGCTGCTTTATGCTGATGAACACCGGCGAGAAAGCGGTGAAATCAGAAAACGGCCTGCTGACCACCATCGCCTGTGGACCACGCGGCGAAGTGAACTATGCCCTGGAAGGCGCGGTGTTCATGGCCGGTGCGTCTATCCAGTGGCTGCGCGACGAGATGAAGCTGATCAGCGATGCGTTCGACTCCGAGTACTTCGCGACCAAAGTGAAAGACACCAACGGCGTGTACGTGGTGCCTGCATTCACCGGTCTGGGCGCGCCGTACTGGGATCCGTATGCACGCGGCGCAATTTTTGGCCTGACGCGTGGCGTTAACTCTAACCACATTATTCGCGCCACCCTGGAATCCATCGCCTACCAGACGCGCGACGTGCTGGAAGCGATGCAGGCGGACTCCGGCATTCGTCTGCACGCCCTGCGCGTGGACGGCGGTGCGGTAGCGAATAACTTCCTGATGCAGTTCCAGTCCGACATTCTGGGCACCCGCGTTGAGCGTCCTGAAGTGCGTGAAGTCACGGCGCTGGGCGCGGCATACCTTGCCGGTCTGGCGGTAGGCTTCTGGCAGAACCTGGACGAGCTGCAGGAAAAAGCGGTGATCGAACGCGAATTCCGCCCGGGCATCGAAACCACCGAGCGTAACTTCCGCTACAGCGGCTGGAAGAAAGCGGTGAAACGCGCCCTGGCGTGGGAAGAGCACGAAGAGTAATCATATATTCCCTCTCCCCTGGGGAGAGGGTCAGGGTGAGGGGGGCGC
>NZ_JFHW01000017.1:0-64902 GCF_000612205.1 Enterobacter sp. 5-4
TGTACGAGTACCTCATGAAACGTGAACTTGCTATCGAGTTTTCCCGCGTCACCGAAGCGGCTGCCCTTGCAGGCTATAAGTGGCTGGGTCGTGGTGACAAAAATACCGCAGACGGCGCAGCCGTCCATGCCATGCGCATTGTGCTTAACCAGGTCAACATCGACGGCACCATCGTGATCGGCGAAGGTGAGATCGACGAAGCGCCAATGCTCTACATCGGTGAAAAAGTCGGTACCGGCAAAGGTGATGCCGTGGATATCGCCGTCGACCCGATCGAAGGTACGCGCATGACCGCAATGGGTCAGGCCAACGCCCTGGCGGTGCTGGCCGTGGGCGATAAGGGCTGCTTCCTCAACGCGCCGGATATGTACATGGAAAAGCTGATTGTCGGTCCTGGTGCGAAAGGCGCAATCGATCTTAGCCTGCCGCTGGAAGAGAACCTGCGTAACGTCGCCAGCGCGCTGAACAAACCGCTGAGCGAACTCACCGTCACCATTCTGGCCAAACCGCGCCACGACGCCACCATCGCGCAGATGCAAAAGCTCGGCGTGCGCGTGTTTGCCATTCCGGATGGTGACGTTGCCGCCTCGATCCTGACCTGCATGCCGGACAGCGAAGTAGACGTGCTGTACGGCATCGGCGGCGCGCCGGAAGGCGTAGTCTCTGCGGCAGTGATCCGCGCGCTGGACGGCGATATGCAGGCTCGTCTGCTGCCCCGCCACGAGGTGAAAGGCGACAGCGAAGAGAACCGCCGTATCGGGGAAAACGAGCTGGCACGTTGCGAAGCGATGGGCATCGAGGCCAACAAAGTGCTGGCGCTGCATGATATGGCCCGTAGCGATAACGTGGTCTTCTCGGCGACAGGTATCACCAAAGGCGATCTGCTGGACGGCATCAGCCGCAAGGGCAATATGGCCACCACTGAAACGCTGCTGATCCGCGGAAAATCACGCACCATTCGCCGCATCCAGTCTATCCACTATCTCGACCGCAAAGACCCGGACGTACAGACGCACATTCTGTAAAACCGTTTGATCGATAGAGCTTTCCGGCCCAAATGGGCTGGAAATCTCCCCGTTAAGTACGGAAGATAGAACAGAGAAACAGCACAGGAGAAGATCATGGCGGACTGGGTAACAGGTAAAGTCACAAAGGTACAGTTCTGGACCGATGCGCTATTTAGTCTCACCCTGCATGCTCCCGTCCACCCGTTTAAAGCCGGGCAATTTGCGAAGCTGGGGCTGGATGTCGACGGCGAGCGCGTGCAGCGCGCCTACTCTTACGTTAACGCGCCTGATAACCCGGCTCTCGAGTTCTATCTGGTCACCGTACCTGACGGTAAACTCAGCCCGCGCCTTGCCGCCCTCAAGCCCGGCGACGAGGTGCAAATCGTGAGTGAAGCAGCAGGCTTCTTTGTGCTCGAAGAGATCCCGGATTGTGACACGCTCTGGATGCTGGCAACCGGTACGGCCATCGGCCCTTATCTCTCTATTTTGCAGTACGGCAAAGACCTGGAGCGTTTTAAAAACATCGTGCTGGTTCACGCTGCGCGCTACGCCGCAGACCTGAGCTACCTGCCGCAGATGCAGGCGCTGGAACAGCAGTACGGCGGAAAGTTAAAGATTCAGACGGTGGTCAGCCGCGAAACCGTAGCAGGAACGCTGACCGGTCGCGTGCCGGCGTTAATTGAGAATGGTGCCCTGGAAGAGGCGGTGGGTTTACCGATGACGGCTGAAACCAGCCACGTCATGCTGTGTGGCAACCCGCAGATGGTACGCGACACGCAGCAGCTTCTGAAGGATACCCGGCAGATGACGAAACATCTTCGCCGCCGACCGGGCCATATGACCGCCGAACACTACTGGTGATCAGCGGTATTTCACCTCAACGGTGTCTTTACCGTATTTGTTTTCGCTCTGGGTGCCAATAAACGCGCCCAGATCGACAATCATCATCACGAAGATGACCGACGGCAGCAGCCTGCCCACCACCCACGGCAGGATGGATGGAAGCATCGCCCAGTTTCCCGCCACCAGCATCCACGCCAGAATAATCAGAAATGCCCACGCGCCGGAACGACCGCGATCGTGCAGGCGTTTCACCACGACAGCCGCCGTTGGCCAGAGCAGGCAGACCAGCGCGAAGGCCGCCGTTTGCGTGCTCAGCCACGCGTTATAGGCGACGAAAAACAGAAGCAGCATGGCGACAACCCACGTCACCATCCAGATCCAGAAATCACGGCGTCCAATACGCCCTTTGAATGAAAACAGCCACTGCTGTATGGTCATGTAAGGTTCCTTATTATCGTTTAGCCCGCATTTTACCCTGGAGTTGTGACCTTTTGACAAGCCGACCAGATATCGTTTTAATCATGAGCACTTACGGCCAGGGGCAATGTTGATGAAAAGTTCGGCACATTCTCTATTCCTGTGTTTAGCGCTGCTCAGCGCGGGTTTTACCCTGCACGCCGCCGAAACCACAGCCCCGACCACAGCACCGTACCTGCTGGCGGGCGCACCGTCGTTCGATCAGTCCATCAGCCAGTTTCGTGAAGCCTTCAATCAGGCCAATCCCACGCTGCAACTGGATGAGTTTCGTGCCATTGATGGCCCCCGCGACACGCCTACCCTGACCCGTGCGGCAAGCAAGATTAACGAGAATTTGTATGCCTCCACGGCGCTGGAGCGCGGGACGTTAAAAATCAAAAGCATGCAAATCACCTGGCTGCCAATACAGGGCCCAGAGCAGAAAGCCGCGAAGGCGAAAGCGCTGGAGTACATGAGCGCGGTCCTGCAGGCGTTTACCCCTGCGCTGACGAAAAAGCAAAGCCAGCAAAAGCTGCAAAAACTCCTCACCGCCGGTAAAAATAAGCGTTACTACGCCGATACCGAAGGCGCGATCCGCTATGTGGTGGCGGACAACGGCGAAAAAGGACTGACCTTCGCTGTTGAACCGATTAAGCTGGCACTATCTGACACTCTCGGCGGGGCGAATTAATGACAAAAAGCAAAGCCTTTCGAGGGAAAATCTCTATACTGATTCACAGACCATGCTGCCCGACAGGGTGGCCATATTCCTTAATTCGCTTATTGAGCGTGGAGAATTGAAATGCGACATCCTTTAGTGATGGGTAACTGGAAACTGAACGGCAGCCGCCACATGGTAAACGAACTGGTTGCGAACCTGCGTAAAGAGCTGGCTGGCGTGACCGGCTGCGCGGTTGCTATCGCTCCGCCGGATATGTACCTGGATCTGGCTAAACGTGCCGCTGACGGCAGCCACATCATTCTGGGCGCGCAGAACGTTGACGTTAACCTGTCTGGCGCGTTCACCGGTGAAACGTCCGCTGAAATGCTGAAAGATATCGGCGCGAAATACATCATCATCGGCCACTCCGAGCGTCGCACCTATCACAAAGAATCCGACGAGTTCATCGCGAAGAAATTCGCCGTGCTGAAAGAGCAGGGTCTGATCCCGGTTCTGTGCATCGGTGAAACCGAAGCAGAAAACGAAGCGGGCAAAACTGAAGAAGTGTGCGCACGTCAGATCGACGCAGTGCTGAAAACGCAGGGCGCAGCAGCGTTCGAAGGCGCGGTTATCGCTTACGAGCCAGTCTGGGCGATCGGTACCGGCAAATCAGCCACCCCTGCGCAGGCTCAGGCGGTTCACAAATTCATCCGTGACCACATTGCGAAAGCTGACGCCAAAGTGGCTGAGCAAGTGATCATCCAGTACGGTGGTTCCGTTAACGCGTCTAACGCTGCTGAGCTGTTCACCCAGCCAGACATCGATGGCGCGCTGGTTGGCGGTGCATCCCTGAAAGCGGACGCTTTCGCGGTGATCGTTAAAGCGGCAGAAGCGGCTAAACAGGCGTAATTGCCTTTGTGGCGGGTGGCGCTTCGCTAACCCGCCCTACGGTTCTGTAGGCCCGGTAAGCGTCAGCGCCACCGGGCTTTTTTACAGCCGTCCCAGCAGGCTAAACCACAGATAATCCAGCGGCAGCAGCACCAGATACGTTGCCACCGCCAGCGCCAGACAGAGCACCATCCCCGCCCTGGCAGGCACTTTTCCTAACCCCATCGCCACCACGATCGGCGACGCCTGATACGGCAGCAGCGGCGTAGAATAGCCCAGCACCTGAATCATGATCACCGACAGCAGCGGGAAGCCGGTCGCATCCGAGAAGCTCTGCGCCAGGGTGGTATACAGCGCCGGAACGCCGTTAGCGGTCATGATGAAGTTGAGTGCGGTGGTAATACCGGTCAGCGCCAGGAAGCTGGTGAACGGTCGGTCTGCATCGAGCGGCATAATACGGAGCAACGCCTCGCCCACCGCCGTGCCGATACCGGTTTGCGTCACGACGATCGCCAGCCCCAGAATACCGGCAACGTAGATGCAGGTGCGCATATTCACACCGGCAGAAAACTCCTCCCCGGTGATAAAACCGATGCGCGGCAGCATAACGATGACCGACGCCGCCAGCCCGGTCCAGGCGGGCCCCACGCCGTGCCAGCTCTCCGTCACCCACATCCCCAGCACTATCGCCAGCAGCCAGGCAAGACGCTTTTCATCCCGGTCCATGGGTTCAGACGGCGCCTGTTCCTTCGGCGGTTTCGGGCTACCGGGAAAAAGCCAGCAGATCAGGCCAATCAGGATCAGGCCTTTGAGAATGCCCAGCACCGGCGTGTGCAGCAGCAGATACGGGACATAGTTCAGGTGGATGCCGTACGAACCTTCTGCCGCACCGCTCATCACCAGGTTAGGCACGTTAGCGGGCAGAATCGTCGCCGAAAGCTGGAACGTCCCGAACCCTACCGCCAGCGCCAGACCAAACCAGGCGCGGGAGCCGTCGGCGATACCGGCGCGTTTCGCCATTGCGGCGACAATCGGCATCAGCAGCGCGATACGTCCCATATTCGACGGCATCACAAACGCCAGCGCATAGCTCAGCAGCACCACGCTCGCTACCATCAACACCCAGGAGTCGGTGAGCTTTGCCGACAGCGCCCGGGCGGCCCGGTCTGCCAGACCGGTTTTACGGATCGCCACGCCGAGCACGAATCCGCTGAAGACCAGCCAGAAGGCCGACGAGGCAAAACCGCCGAAAATCACCTCCGGCGGGGCGATCTTCGCCGTCATTGCCACCGTGAAGAACAGCAGCGCGGTGATGAATTCCGGCAACAGCGACGTCGCCCAGAGCACAATAGTGACGCCAACGATCAGTGAAGGCAGCAGCAGAGGATACGTTGACCAGAGCGACATACCTGTCTCCTGTAGAATTTTTCAGCAAGTCTACGGCGACAGGCAGGGCGAGTAAACGCTATTTATGGTGGGGTCAATTCAGGATAGCGCATTGATGATCCTGCAGTTCCTCAGCAGACGCGCGGTTAAGCATCAGCAGGTTGCGCTCGGTTGCCAGCAGCACAAACGAACCATCTGACTGCTGCGCCATTGCCAGCGCGAAGCGCCCCATATGGTCGCGCGCTTCCGGCAGCTCTTCAGCCAGCATCATGAACGGGCTGCGCTGCACCAGTTCATTCTCCGTCACCCGACGAGCAAGATACTCATGCCCTTCCAGGCCGCCAGGAAGGGGCAGCCACTGGGTGCTGATGTCTCCCTGTGCCGCGTTCAGCTTCTCGCGCACGTCCGGGCGCAGGCAGGAGATATGAATGTGAAAATGGTTTTGCGTGCGCCCTGTCGGCGAGTTAATCGTCAGTGAAATGGCGCTGTCGGGCACCTCGCTTCCACGCTTCAGGGTCATAAAGCTTCGCGACTGCCAGGCCAGCCAGAAAAAGTTCGGCGTATGCGCTTCGGTCAACAGCGGGCTTTCGGTGCCGTTGATGCGATATGTCGGCATCAGCAGGTATTGCAGCGGCCCGTTGCGGTCTTTAAAGACTACATAGCCTGCGTCAGGCTTCACCTGCGCACACGGTGCCGGGTTACGGTGTTGCAGTTGATTCGGCAGGCACTGGTCGAGAACGATATGTCGCAACGCATTCGGATTACCCGCTTTCATCCAGTACCAGCCGCCAGCGGCAAGGGCGATGACAATGAGGATCAATAAGATAATTTTTTTCACAACGCGTTCCCTGTTTTCAATAGAGGCAAAAGAGTAACGCAAAATGATGACCAAATAAAAAACCCGGCGGATTTCTCACGCCGGGTCACCGTGTCGTTTATTTATGTTCAGCGCTGGCTAATCTGGTCAAAGGTGCCGCCGTTAGAGAAGTGCTCTTTCTGCGCTTTCGTCCAGCCACCGAAAACATCATCAATTGTGAAGAGCTTCAGTTTCGGGAATTCGCCGTCATATTTCTTCGCCACAGCCGCATCGCGTGGACGATAGAAGTTCTTCGCTGCAATCTCCTGACCTTCCGGCGAGTAGAGATACTTCAGGTAGGCTTCCGCCACCGCTTTGGTGTCTTTCTTCTCAACCACTTTATCGACCACGGAAACGGTCGGCTCAGCCAGAATAGATTCGCTTGGAGTCACGATCTCAAACTTATCTTTACCCAGTTCGTTGGTCGCCAGCAGGGCTTCGTTTTCCCACGCAATCAGCACGTCACCAATGCCGCGCTCCACGAAGGTGTTGGTTGCACCGCGCGCGCCGGAGTCCAGCACTTCGACGTTTTTGTACAGCGCTTTCACGAATTCCTGGGCTTTAGCCTGGTCACCGTTGTTGTGGTGCAGTGCATAGCCCCAGGCGGCCAGATAGTTCCAGCGTGCGCCGCCGGAGCTTTTCGGGTTAGGGGTAATAACTGACACGCCCGGCTTAATCAGGTCATTCCAGTCATGGATCTGTTTCGGGTTGCCTTTACGTACCAGGAAAACGATGGTCGAGGTGTAGGGCGCGGAGTTATCCGGCAGGCGTTTGATCCAGTTTTTGTCGATACGGCCACGCTCGGCGATCGCGTCAACATCGTAGGCCAGCGCCAGGGTCACCACGTCGGCTTCAATACCGTTGATGACGGAGGTCGCCTGCTTGCCAGAACCACCGTGAGACTGGCGAACCACGACATTGTCGCCGGTTTCCTGCTTCCAGTGTGCCGCAAACGCTTTGTTGTATTGTTCATACAGTTCACGCGTCGGGTCGTATGACACGTTCAGTAACTGGATATCCTTAGCCAGAACGCTGGTCGATGCCAGCAATAATGTTAAACCCACGCCCCATTTATTCATCGCCCAGCTCTCTTGTGTAGTGTTTTGATGAATGCAGCGTGCCAGAAAGCGAATCGAGGATTAAAGAATAAAAAAAGATTGGCTATAACGTAGTGGAATAATAAAGCGTGTACGCATAAAAAAGCCGGGTGGCGGCTACGCCTTACCCGGCACAAACCAAACGCCGATCAGTACAGTTTTTTCGCGCAGTCCAGCCAGTCACCTTTGAACGGACGCTTCATGTTTTCAATCGCGTCGATGATGTCATGGTGAACCAGTTTCTCGTTCTGAATACCGACGCAGCGGCCGCCGTGGCCCTGCAGCAGCAGTTCGATTGCGTACGCACCCATACGGGACGCCAGAATACGGTCGTACGGGCCAGGGGAACCGCCACGCTGGATGTGCCCCAGTACGGTCGCACGGGTTTCACGCTTGGTTTCGGTTTCGATGTACTTCGCCAGCTCGTCTACGTCACAGATGTGCTCGGTGATAGCCACGATCGCATGTTTTTTGCCTTTCGCGATGCCGGCTTTGATTTCAGCTACCAGATCTTCACGGCTGAATTCCACTTCCGGAACCACGACAAACTCACAGCCACCCGCAATTGCCGCAGCCAGGGTCAGGTCACCGCAGTAACGCCCCATCACTTCAACGATAGAGATACGCTGGTGGGAAGAAGAGGTGTCACGCAGGCGGTCAATCGCTTCCACAACGGTGCCCAGCGCGGTGAAGTAACCGATGGTGTAGTCGGTGCCTTTGATGTCGTTGTCGATAGTGCCCGGCAGGCCGATGCACGGGAAGCCCATTTCAGTCAGACGTTTTGCACCCATGTACGAGCCGTCACCGCCGATAACCACCAGGGCGTCCAGTCCACGTTTTTTCATGTTCTCGATAGCCACTTCACGAACGTGTTCATCACGGAATTCCGGGAAGCGCGCAGACCCAAGGAAGGTACCGCCACGGTTGATCATGTCAGACACGCTGTAACGGTCGAGCTGAACCATACGGTCTTCATACAGACCCAGGTAACCATCATAGATACCAAAAACTTCCAGACCTTCCGTCAGCGCCGCGCGGACAACCCCACGAATTGCCGCGTTCATGCCCGGCGCATCACCGCCGCTTGTCAACACACCGATTTTCTTAATCATGACTACCTCTGAACTTAGGAATGCAAAATTGAAATCTGTTGCCGGAAGAAACTTATCGACCAACGAATACTGCAAATAGTATATCAATCCCTTCCAGCTGAATTGATTCAGGTCAGACCAAATGGCGGTAATTTATACACAAAATGCTGGCCTGGCTCACTTTTTTACAACGAATTACGAAAGCCCAACATGTCCGGGTACAACCGAGCAGGGATCCTGGTGAATGATGACGTCTGAACCAGGAAAACGCTGCAAAATCGCCTGCTCGACCTGCTCAGCAATCACGTGAGCCTGAACCAGTGGCAGGTTGTCTTCCATTTCAATATGAATCTGAATAAAGCGGGTCGGCCCTGACTGCCGCGTTCGAAGATCGTGTGCACCGCTGACGCCGGGCCAGGCGGTCACGATAGAAAAAATTTCATTACGTTCTGAGTCCGGGAGGGCGCGGTCAAGCAGCGATTGCACTGCTTCATACCCCATCCGCAGGGCGCTATATAAAATATAGATACCAATCCCTAACGCAAACAACGCATCGGCCCGATGCCAGCCATACCAGGCCAGACCGAGCGCAATAAGAATAGCCCCATTCATCATAACATCAGATTGATAATGAAGCATATCCGCCCGTACGGCCTGACTTTGCGTTTTGCGTACCACCCAGCGCTGGAACGTTACCAGAACAAGTGTGCAAATAAGTGCAACGACCGTCACAACGACGCCGACGCCAGGATCGTTCATCGGCGTCGGCGAGACGAGATGCTGTATGCCGGTGAGAAACAGGAACAGCGCAGAACCGGATATGAACATGCTTTGCGCCAGCGCGGCCAGCGACTCCGCTTTACCGTGCCCAAAGGTGTGCTCTTCATCCGCTGGCTGCAGCGAGTAACGCACGACCAGCAGGTTGGTCAATGAGGCGGCAATGTCCATCAGCGAATCCACCAGCGCCGCCAGAATACTGACCGAGCCGGTATACCACCAGGCAAAGATTTTAATCAGTAACAGGCTGGATGCCATGACGGTCGCCGCGATGGCGGCCCGGCTGACCAGTCTTCCATAGGATTGATTCATAAACGCTCCTGTCATGTCATGCCGCTAGTATAACGGAAGCATGTGGAGTCGAAGGATGAATAAACGGTTAACAAACCAGAATGTGGGGCAAAAAAAACCCCCACATCATGTGGGGGAAGACAGGGATGGTGTCTATGGCAAGGAAAACAGGGTTTACTGGTTACTACGGGTACTGCTATTGCTACTGAAAAACGAGGTTTCTGAGCTTCGCTGCATCCGTGCAACCTCACGCAGTTGATCCATACGCTGCTGATGTTTGGTGTTCAAAACCGCTTGCTGCTCCGGCGTTAGCAGGTGGAACATCTGGTTGCGGACCTTCGCCATTTCAACCTGACGAGCAACCTGTTCCTGTGCCATTTTTTCGGCCTGAGCGCGCACAGCGCTTTCGTCAAAATTTTCTGCGGTGACAAGGCGATGCATTGTCTCCATTTCGCTAACATTAACAGGGGGCTGGTCGTGTCTCGCCCTCTGCATCAGATCTCGCATCTGTTGACGCTGATGTTCGGTTAAACTTATGCCGTCAAACATATGGCTTTGGCTGCTGTTCTGCGTTGCGCCCTCTTGTAAGGGACCGTTATCGCTGATGATAGCTACAGCAGCCTGGCTAAACGCACTGAACGCCAGCGTTGAGGCCATGACGGCAGCGGTAACTTTGCGCATCACTTGCTCCCAAAATCTTTCGTGTCGCGATTCAACGAGAGACAGTCTACGATTCAGGCTGCAAACATGCGTCAGGGGGTGTAAAACAACGTAAAGTCATGGATTAGACAGCCTTGATGTCGTAATTTCTGCCTCGGAGGTATTTAAACAATGAATAAAATCCTGTTAGTTGATGATGACCGAGAGCTCACATCCCTTTTAAAGGAGTTGCTCGACATGGAAGGTTTCAACGTCCTGGTTGCCCATGATGGCGAGCAGGCGCTGAGTCTCCTTGACGACAGCATCGATTTACTTTTGCTCGACGTGATGATGCCGAAGAAAAACGGCATTGATACGCTGAAAGAGCTTCGCCAGACACACCAGACTCCCGTTATCATGCTGACCGCGCGCGGCAGCGAACTCGACCGCGTACTCGGCCTTGAGCTGGGTGCGGATGACTATTTACCGAAGCCGTTTAACGACCGCGAACTGGTCGCCCGTATTCGCGCGATCCTGCGTCGTTCCCACTGGAGCGAGCAGCAGCAGAATACCGACAACAGCTCACCTACCCTTGAAGTCGACTCCCTGAGCCTGAATCCGGGCCGCCAGGAAGCGAGCTTTGATGGCCAGACGCTCGAACTCACCGGCACCGAGTTCACCCTGCTGTATCTGCTGGCACAGCACCTCGGCCAGGTGGTATCGCGTGAACATTTAAGTCAGGAAGTGCTGGGCAAGCGTCTTACCCCGTTTGACCGCGCCATCGACATGCACATCTCTAACCTGCGCCGTAAGCTGCCGGAGCGTAAAGACGGTCACCCATGGTTTAAAACCCTGCGTGGTCGCGGTTATCTGATGGTTTCCGCTTCATGATAGGAAGCTTAACCGCCCGCATCTTCGCCATCTTCTGGTTGACGCTGGCACTGGTTTTAATGCTCGTACTGATGTTGCCAAAACTCGACTCACGCCAGATGACGGAGCTGCTCGACAGCGAGCAACGTCAGGGCGTGATGATCGAGCAGCACGTGGAAGCCGAGCTGGCAAACGATCCGCCAAACGATTTGATGTGGTGGCGCAGGCTATTTCGCGCTATCGACAAGTGGGCGCCGCCCGGACAACGCCTGCTGCTGGTGACCAGCGAAGGCCGCGTGATTGGCGCCGATCGCAATGAAATGCAGATCATCCGCAACTTCATTGGCCAGGCAGATAATGCCGATCACCCCCAGAAGAAAAAATATGGCCGCGTAGAGATGGTGGGGCCGTTCTCCGTCAGAGATGGCGAGGATAACTATCAGCTCTACCTGATTCGCCCCGCGAGCAGCTCCCAGTCCGATTTTATCAACCTGCTGTTTGACCGCCCTCTCCTGCTGCTGATTGTCACGATGCTGGTCAGCTCGCCGCTGCTGTTATGGCTGGCGTGGAGCCTGGCAAAACCCGCACGTAAGCTGAAAAACGCCGCCGACGAAGTGGCGCAGGGCAACCTGAGGCAGCACCCGGAACTGGAGTCCGGACCGCAGGAGTTCCTGGCCGCCGGGACCAGTTTTAACCAGATGGTGAGCGCGCTCGATCGCATGATGACGGCCCAGCAGCGCCTGCTGTCGGATATCTCGCACGAGCTGCGTACCCCGCTCACGCGCTTACAGCTGGGTACCGCCCTGCTGCGTCGCCGCAGCGGTGAGAGCAAAGAGCTGGAGCGCATCGAAACCGAAGCGCATCGTCTGGACAGCATGATCAACGATCTGCTGGTCATGTCGCGCAATCAGCAGAAAAACGCGCTGGTGAGCGAAACGGTGAAAGCCAATCATCTGTGGCATGAAGTGCTGGATAACGCGGCGTTCGAAGCGGAGCAGATGGGCAAATCCTTCACCGTTAACTTCCCGCCGGGTCCATGGCCGCTGTACGGTAACCCCAACGCGCTGGAAAGCGCGCTGGAAAATATCGTGCGTAACGCCCTGCGCTACTCGCACACGAAGATTGAGGTGGCGTTCTCGGTGGATAAAGACGGGATCACCGTCATCGTCGACGACGACGGTCCTGGCGTCAGCCCGGAAGACCGCGAGCAGATCTTCCGTCCGTTCTACCGCACCGACGAGGCGCGCGACCGGGAATCGGGCGGTACGGGGCTGGGGCTGGCGATTGTGGAAACCGCCATGCAGCAGCATCGCGGCTGGGTGAAAGCCGACGACAGCCCGCTGGGTGGGCTGCGGTTAACGCTGTGGCTACCGTTGTATAAGCGTTCGTAGCTGTTAGTGCCGGGTGGCGGCTTCGCCTTACCCGGCCTACTTTTTACTGAGGTCTATTTACCCCACAACCTCCGCGAATTATCCTCGATCTTGCTGCTTAAACGCCGTTTCTGCATCGTTCTTGTCCAGCTGGTCGACAGCCCCGCCGCCGACAGCAGGCGATGATACTGCTCGTCATCAAACGGCATATGCCACGCAATGGCGCAGGCGTCGTAAACAGACACCTCACTCAGGCGTGATACCAGCTCAAGCGGCGCATCCGCTGAAACCTGCCCAGCCAGCACCACCCGGTACAGCCAGCCGGTTTTACCCGCGCTTTGCATCTGAGCCGACATGTCATGAATGCCGAAATGGTAGTTGAGCTTGAAGCACGGCGAGCGCGGCTGCGTCACCTGAATCAGGGCATCGCCCCAGCGGTAGATATCACCAATAAACACGTTCTTTTCGGTGAGCCCTTCAGTGGAGAGATTTTCACCAAACGCGGGAGCAACGAAGAGATCCGCCTGCTCCGGGAACTCTGCCTTCCAGTGCTGATAGTGCTCGCGCGGGTAGTGGCACAGCGCGCGCTCCGGCCCGCCGTGGATCTTCTTTTCGGCCTGCTCGTCACCCGCAAGCCCGAGGTCGGTTAACGTCAGCTCACCGTCGATCTGAATTTTGGCGATGGCGCTCGGGCGGCTGCCGTCGTACTCCCTTACCTTGCCTGTAAATACATTCACCGGATAATGCATCGCTGCCTCCATTACGCAGATACAAAAAAGCGAGCCATCAGACTCGCTTCTCACAGGCGTCAATGCAACCTTATTTTTTAGCGGCGAAACGCGCTGCTGCTTCGTCCCAGTTCACCACGTCCCAGAACGCTTTGATGTAGTCCGGGCGACGGTTCTGGAATTTCAGGTAGTAAGCGTGTTCCCACACGTCCAGACCCAGGATTGGGAAGCCGGATGCGCCAGAGATCGCTTCACCCATCAGCGGGGAGTCCTGGTTCGCGGTAGAAACCACGGCCAGTTTATCACCTTTCAGTACCAGCCACGCCCAGCCAGAGCCGAAGCGGGTTGCAGCGGCTTTCTCGAATTCCGCTTTGAAGTTGTCAACGGAACCGAAGTCGCGCTCGATAGCCGCTTTCAGGTCGCCCTGCAGGGTAGTACCGGTTTTCAGGCCTTTCCAGAACAGGCTGTGGTTAGCGTGACCGCCCGCGTTGTTGCGCAGCACGGTTTTCTTGTCCGCTGGCAGCTGGTCCAGCTTGGTGATCAGCTCTTCAACAGGCAGGTTAGCGAACTCAGGCAGGCTTTCCAGCGCGGCGTTCGCGTTGTTCACGTAGGTCTGGTGGTGTTTAGTGTGATGGATTTCCATCGTCTGCTTGTCGAAATGCGGTTCCAGTGCGTCGTAGGCATACGGCAGGGATGGCAGTGTATAACTCATAATCCTCTCCATTATTGTCGGGCGGCACAGCTGTTAATGCCGCGTAAGCAGTTGGTTCATTATAGTTAATTAAATGATATTGAAAATGATTATCAATGCCGTAGTTTTTATAAGGTTATTCATTTTTTGACCAACGCCGGAATAGTGAGTGGGTTCAGGGCGTTAATGAACTTCTAGCGCCTTATTGCCTGCCGCAATCTCCTCCCTGCTGCTGAGCGTAAACGCCGACACCACCGTAATCGCCAGCACGAAACAGCCCAGCATCAGGTACGTCTCCTGGAAACCGATCCGGTCATACATATTCCCGGCAAACGCGGAGAGGAAGATTGCCGCCGACTGTTTCGCGAACTGGAAGCCAATCAGATAGATAGTCGCCGAAAGACGCGTATCAAACACCCCGGTGATGTACTTGAAGGCCCCCACCAGCAGGAACGGCACCTCCAGCGCGTGCAGCATCTTCAGGGCAATCACTTCTACGGCGGTGGTGGCAAACGACGAGCCGATAATGCGCGTCGCCATAATCACCCCGGCGATCAGCAGCGTGTTTTTCGCGCCGATGCGGTTAATGATCCACGGTGAACAAAACATGATGATCGCATTGCAGATTTCCCCGGCAGTGGTCGCAAAACCAAAGGCGCGAGTGCCCTCCTGCGGCGTGGCGAAGAACGTTTTGAAGAAGGTAGCAAACTGCTGGTCGAAGACGTCGTAGACGCAGGCCACACCAATCACATACAGAATAAACATCCACATTCTGCGCTGACGGAACAGGCTAAAGACCGTTTTCGCGGTGATCTGCGGCTGGTTGGCACCCAGCGCATTCATCACCTGCGCCGTCTGGTTGGGTCTTGGCTTTGCGACCACCAGCAACAGCATCAACAGCAGCGCCGCCCCCGAGCCCATCCAGAAAACATACGACGGATCGATGCCGAACAGGATCCCGCCCGTGGAGGCGCACAGCCCCCAGCCGAGGCAGCCAAACATGCGCGCCTTGCCGTACTCAAAGAAACTGTTACGGCTCACGCGTTCAATGTAGGCCTCAATGGCTCCTGAGCCCGCCGAAAAGACAAAGCCGATATAAATGCCGCCGCTCAGCGCGCCCAGCCAGATGTTGGCTTTCAGTAACGGCGCAAAGACGTAGAGGAAGAAAGGGGCAAACAGGAACAGCAGCACGGAGATGATCCACAGCAGGTGTTTTTTCAGCCCCAGTTTATCCGAGATCACCCCAAGCACCGGCTGGAAGGCAATGGCCGAGAGTGAGATGCAGGAGAAGACGATGCCGGTATGGGTTTTATTGAGGCCGATGATATCCGACAGCCAGATCGGCAGGAACGGAAAGCAGGTGGCCATGATGAAAAAGTAGAGAAAGAAGAACAGCCCGAAAATCCAGAAATTAGGGTTGTCTTTGTGGGTACAGGTTGTTGTGTTCATTATTTTTATCCTCAACGGAGGGCCAGTTTCCCGGCCCGTCACCTTTACACGCGTTCCACGCCAATCAGGATGGCGCTTTCCGGATCGAGAATCGGCAGCGCAATGCCCGCCTGCATCAGCCACTCACCGCTCGCCGTTTGCGGGGCCTCCATCCATGCCGGCAGCTTGCGCATGGTATGGCCTCCTTCACCGGTGATGTGAATATCAGGGTGATCGAGCAGCGAAATACGATACTGCGCGCTGGCCTCAAGCCCCGGCATGCGCAGCGGCATCATCAACGTGTAGTCCGGCATGGCGAGCTGGCTCACGATAAACAGTCCCTGCGTTTTATCTTCGCTCACAATACCCTGTGCCAGCGTAGTGGCATCCGGCATATCCACGCGCCAGTGGATGCCCTGATGGATAACCTCGCGCCACTGCTTATACAGCGCGGCGTAACGGCGATAACCTTCGCGCTCCTGCTCATCAACGGTGAGGGGATCCAGTTCCAGCCCCATATGGCCAAACAGCGCCGTCAGACCGCGAAATTCAATGCTGTGCTGGCGGAAGGTGGCGTGACATTTATGATGACCGATATGCGCCCCCATCACCTCCGGCGGGAAGAAATAGCTCATGCCGCGCTGGATAGCGTTGCGCTCCAGCGCATCGTTGTTGTCCGAGGCCCAGAAGCGGTGGCAGCGCGTCAGCACCTCATAATCAATTCGCCCCCCGCCGGAGGAGCAGGATTCAAATTCGACGTGCGGGAAACGCTTGCCCAGCACGTCCAGCAGGCGATAAAACTGGCGGGTTTGCGCGTCGGCGGCGGCCTTCCCGTCGTGACCCGGCTGCACCAGCTCACGGTTCATGTCCCACTTCACGTAGTCGACCTCATGTTCACCCAGAAGCCAGCTCATGCGCTCCACCAGGTAATCAAACGCCTGCGGAATGTTCAGGTTAAGCACCAGCTGGTGCCGCCCGGTATGTTGCCTGTAGCCGGGCAACGCCAGCACCCAGTCGGGATGCGCACGATAAAGATCGGAATCCGGGTTAATCATTTCCGGCTCAACCCAGATGCCAAACGCCATGCCGAGCTGTTTCACATGGCTGATGACCGGCGTGAGGCCGTTCGGGTACTTCTTCTCGTCCAGATACCAGTCACCCAGCGCGGCGTAGTCGTCGTTGCGACCTTTGAACCAGCCGTCGTCGATGATAAAGCGCTCCACGCCCAGCGCGGCCGCCTCGTCGGCCATGCGCATGATGTAGTCCGGGTCGTGATTAAAGTAGATGCCTTCCCAGGTATTGAGGTGAACCGGGCGCGGTTTGTTTTCGGGGAAGCGGATAACGTTGTCGCGAAGGTAATGGTGAAACTGCTGGCTCATGCCGTTCAGGCCCCGTGCGGAGTAGCTTGCATACAGGCGCGGCGTCCAGAGCGTGTCGCCCTCCTCAATCGCCATTTCGCCCGGCAGGTAGAGGGCTTCAGCCTGCAGATAGCGGCGGCCGTCGGTTTTGGCTTCCGCACGCAGGCGGTGGTTGCCGCTCCAGCCCAGATGCACGCCCCAGACGTCGCCGTGCATTTCGCTGAACGACGGCGTACCCGAAATCAGCGCCGGGAAGTGTTCATGGGAGGTTTTACCCCGGCGGTTTTCAATCACAAAGCTGTCGTGTTCAAGCGTCACGCGGTGCGGCTGAAATTCCCGGATCCAGCGTCCGTGGAAGGCCATCACCTCCCGTGCGCGTTCGGCCACGGGTAGCGTTATGGCAAAACGGTCCACCTGCCACGCCTGCGCTTTCAGGTTGGTTAAACCGTGACGCACCGCCAGCACGCCGCTGTCATCCAGCGCCAGCTCGCTGGTCAGCCGCAGGCCCGCATGTTCATCTTCTGCCGTAATCGTCAGGGTTTGCCCCTGCTGCTGGACGTCTGTGGTGCTAAAGAGAGGTGAACCGTCCAGGCCCAGACGATGCCCTTCAATACCGGGCGACCCAAACAGGCCGTGCCCCAGCTCGGCCATCAGCGTGACCGGAGAATCCACATCCAGCCTGCCGTTGGCAACCGGCCGGGAAAGGGTTTCTGCATTCTGCGGCGAAAAGTACTGAAGATGCGGCCCCCAGTAGATAATTTCGGCGAACGGGTGCGTTTTTATCACCACATCCACCGTCGCGCTTTCGAGTCGTAAAATGGAATCTTGCATCAGACATCTCCTGTCATGGGATGCCTTGAGTTTTGATCCGAAACGTTTCGGATACAAACCAAAACGTTTCGGATTTGTGATCGGGTTTAGAAAATGGAGAGATTCAGGCCGTCTGGCCGGGAGAGAATTCGGGCTGCCAGAGCACCTGGAGCTGCTCAATCGCCTCGCCGTTGATCAGCTGGCGAACCATATCGGCAATCTGTTTCCCGACGCCCTGACGGGTGGACTGGATCACTGCCGCCACGTCAGCGTCGACGATGCTGTCCTGCGGAAGCCCGTCATAAACCACCAGCGCAACGGCGTTCTCGCCGGTCAGGCGGCCCAGCTCCGCCAGCGCCATCGCCGCGCCGTCGCCGTGAGTGTTGCAGTCGGTAATGATGGCCGTGGGCGGCTGCGATAGCGAGAGAAGCTCTTTCGTGGTGGCATACCCCACCCGGCGTGAAGGGGGCATGGCGCGCAGCCATTCGCTGGAAAGCCCGGCTTCCCGCAACGCGTCCAGATAGCCCTGACGGCGCTGGGTGATGAATGCCTGATTGTTGCTTTCGCCCAGCAGGGCAATGCGCTGATGGCCTTTTCCGATCAGCCAGCGGGTCGCATTGTACGTACCGGCATAGTTGTCGAAGTCGAACCACGCGTACGGCTGCGGTAGCTGGCTGCGCCCGAGCGCCAGGAAAGGAAAACCGGCGGCCTGCAGTTGCTCAAGACGGGGATCGCGATCCAGCGTGTGGGCCACGATCAGCGCATCCACGCGGCGGCTTTGCACCATGCGCATGTAGCTGTGCTTATCCGCCAGATCGTCGTCTGCAATGAGCAGCAGGTCGATTTCATGTCGCGCCAGTTCGTGGCTAATTTCGCCGACCATGTCCATAAATACGCTGTTATTGAGCGGAACAGGATGGACCGGGAACACCAGCCCAACGGCGTCAATTTTGCCCATCTTCAGGCGGCGGGCGAAGGTGTTCGGTCGGTAACCACGGCGCTGGGCCTCTGCTTCCACGCGAGCGCGCGTCTCGGCGGAGACGTCGTCATATCCGTTGAGGGCGCGGCTGACGGTGGTGACTGACAGCCCCAGTTCTTTGGCAATGGCTTTAAGCGACATGAGTTTCCGTATCTCTGTTAGTTTTGTTCCGCCACCAGCAGCGCGTAAGTGTCTGGCTCCAGGGCCTTAAAGATATGCGGCTGATCGGCGGGATAACAAATGTAATCCCCTGCGCCGAGCTCTTCCGCCGCGTCGAGCAGGCCGACCAGCGCCCGCCCCTGCGTCACAATAATATGTTCAACCGAGCCCGGCGGATGCGGCTGAGAAAGACGGTCTGCGCCCGGTTGGGTCATCAGAAGATAGACATCGCGGCGCGCGCCGGGAGGGCATGCCGCCAGTAAAATGGCTTCATAGTTAGCCTCTCCGGCGACCACTTTTGTCCCTTCTCCACGGCGGATCACCTGCGTGGTCGGTAGCTGCGGCTCAAGCAAACGGGCGAAAGGAATATCCAGCGCCACGCAGAGCGACCACAGCGTTTCCAGGCTAGGGTTACCGTTGCCGGACTCCAGCTGGGAAAGCGTGGATTTTGCGATCCCGGCACGGCGGGCAATTTCCGCCAGTGAAAGCCCGGTTCGCAGGCGTTCTCGCACCAGACTTTTGGCGATCAGGCTGATCGGCTGCGTCATATAACGGCCTCTTGTTCTATAAAACGAACGAATCGTTCGTCTTGAAAATCAGTTTCGTTGCGTTCATTATAATGGATACACGTTCGATATGGCTAAAATTGTATGAAGCATCATCTCTCTTGTCTGAAAGGCGACACCATAAAAGCAATCATTCTGGTCTGCCTGGCGGTGGGCGTGGTCGGGATGTCCTACGGCTCGCTGGCGATGGCCTACGGTTTCCCGGTCTGGGTGCCGTTTGTGCTCTCCATTACCGTGCTGGCGGGCGCGTCTGAGTTCATGTTTATCGGCATCGTGGCGAGCGGCGGCAATCCGCTGGCGGCCGCGGCGGCAGGTTTGCTGGTCAACGCCCGGCACGTGCCGTTTGGCGTGACGGTGCGTGAGCTGGTGGGCAAGCGCGGTCTGAGCCTGCTGGGCTGCCACATCATGAACGATGAAAGCGTGGTGTTTGGCCTGTCGCAAAAAACCGCCGAGCAGCGTAAAGCCGCCTACTGGCTGTGCGGCTTAGGCGTCGCCCTCGTCTGGCCGCTTGGCGCACTGCTGGGGGCCATGGTCGGCAAATTGTTGCCCGACCCGGAGACCATCGGGCTGGATGCGGTATTTCCGGCCATTCTGCTGGCATTAGTGGTTCCCGCATTTAAGAACCGTACCACGCTGATCCGCGCCTGCAGCGGCGCCGTGTTATCGCTGGCCGCCGTACCGTTTGCCCCGGTGGGATTACCGGTACTGCTCTCTTTACTCGGTCTTGCCGCGAGGAAAAAATAATGGAAAACATGACGGTCTTTATTCTCGGCATCGCCATTCTTTCTGCCGGAACCTATTTAATGCGCCTTGGCGGCGCCAAACTCGGCAACCGGCTGGCGCTGTCGGAGCGTTCTCAGGCGCTGCTGTCAGATGCGGCAACGGTATTGCTGTTCTCCGTGGCGCTGGCGACCACCTTTTATGAAGGAGACCACTTCGCGGGCATGGCGCGCGTGCTGGGCGTGGCGTTTGCGGTGTTTTTGGCCTGGCGGAAAATGCCGTTAATCGTGGTCATTGTGGCCGCGGCAGTGGTGACGGCATTGCTGCGCGTAGCGGGCATAAACTAAAAAAGCGCCCCGGGGGCGCTCTTTCGACGGTGTGACTCGCTTATTTGTTCAGTTCAGCAGTCATGTGTACGCGGTTACCGGTGAATGCCTGGGTAATTTTGTACGAAGACGCGCCCGCTTCCTGAGCCTGAGCCGCGATTTTCGCTTCTGCACCATCAATGGTAGAGGCGGTTGCGGTCACAGTCTGCGCAGCGAAAGAACCGAAAGAAGTAGCCAGAGCGATTACAGCGACAAAAGTTTTGATGCTTTTCATAATATAAACCCATTCATTAAGTTGTTCAGGTAAGGCACCGTGCCTTGATGAGATAAATACTAGACCTCATCGCGAACAACTAAAAGCGGAAGGATTTGCTATTATCATTCAAAATTACTGATTAACTATTAATCGCTGTGGATGGGTATAAATTGTCGCCCTTCCCGGCTTGCAGAAACCCACCAGCGTCAGGTTGCAGCGCTCGGCCACCTCCACCGCCAGCGTCGTTGCCGCCGACACGGCAAACAGGATCTCCACCCCGCACATCGCCGATTTTTGCACCATCTCATAGCTGGCGCGGCTGGAAACGAGCGCGGCGCCCTGCTGCCAAACCTCACTTTCACGTGCACGACGACCGAGCAGCTTATCCAGCGCCACATGGCGGCCCACGTCTTCATGCCCGCCGGCAATCTCTCCCGACGGCAATACCCACGCCGCCGCGTGCGTGCAGCCGCTGAGCTGGCCGATAGGCTGTACATCGTTGAGGTGCTCAAGCGCAGGGTCGAGGTGCGCCAGATTAAAGGTCTGAGTAAACGGCAGTGGTGAAACAGGTTTGCCAATATCGTTGAGCTGCTCAACGCCGCACACGCCGCAGCCGGTACGCCCGGCCAGCGCGCGGCGGCGCTCTTTCAGCCCCATAAAGCGGCGGCTGGAGAGCTCGATTTGCACTTCCAGGCCGTTGCAGGCCTGCACCACGTCCATGCCATAGATATCTTGCGGATGCTCGATGATGCCTTCCGAGAGGGAAAAACCGATGGCGAACAGCTCAAGATCTTTCGGAGACGCCATCATCACCACATGCGAGATGCCGTTGTAAACGAGCGCAACGGGCACTTCTTCGGCCAGAAAATCGGGTATGGCATCGGTTATGTGGGGCGGTCGGTGTACCGACAGTTCCACAATGCCGGCAGGCAGGGGTGACGAGTGGGGATCACGGTTTTGTTTAGACACAGCGGTATTCCTGAACAACCACGGAAGCGAGCGTGCTATTGCAGCATAAACCACAGGCTGTACGCATAGTATGGATCAACTTTTCGACAACCATTCTCCTACTCATTTAGCAGGGGTGCAACCTGCCACCGGCTACACCGCTTTAACATGCAGAGCTGTTAACGTGATCAATATCACACTTTATAATCAACATGGTGATAATACGTTCACTTTGTATTAACGCCATTAGAACAGCTGTACCGACAATGTGGTATTCTGATGATATCCCTCGTGGAATTGAGGGATTAACGCAAATTTTTTCCTTTGCGGTCATTCTTCAACCGCGAAGTCAAAACTACATATGTAAGCAATGTCGAAACAAGGAGTGACCCATGCAGGTCAGCAGAAGGCAGTTCTTTAAGATCTGCGCTGGCGGTATGGCAGGCACCACGGCAGCGGCACTGGGCTTTGCGCCCGGCGTAGCGCTGGCGGAAACGCGGCAGTATAAACTGCTGCGCACCCGTGAAACCCGTAATACCTGTACGTACTGCTCTGTCGGTTGCGGGCTGTTGATGTATAGCCTCGGCGACGGTGCTAAAAACGCCAAAGCGTCTATTTTCCATATCGAAGGCGACCCGGATCACCCGGTTAACCGCGGCGCATTGTGCCCGAAAGGGGCCGGTCTGGTGGACTTTATCCACTCCGAAAGCCGCCTGAAATTCCCTGAATACCGCGCGCCGGGTTCCGACAAATGGCAGCAAATCAGCTGGGAAGAGGCGTTTGACCGCATCGCTAAACTGATTAAAGAAGACCGCGATGCCAACTTTGTTGAGAAGAACGCCGACGGCGTCACGGTCAACCGCTGGCTCTCCACCGGGATGCTGTGTGCCTCTGCCTCCAGCAACGAAACCGGTTATTTAACCCAGAAATTTACGCGCGCACTCGGTATGCTCGCGGTCGACAACCAGGCGCGTGTCTGACACGGACCAACGGTAGCAAGTCTTGCTCCAACATTTGGTCGCGGTGCGATGACCAACCACTGGGTCGACATCAAGAACGCCAACCTTATTGTGGTGATGGGCGGTAACGCCGCTGAAGCGCACCCTGTCGGGTTCCGCTGGGCGATGGAAGCCAAAATCCACAACGGCGCGAAGCTGATTGTGATCGATCCCCGCTTCACGCGTACTGCGTCAGTGGCGGATTTTTACACCCCTATTCGTTCAGGTACTGACATCACTTTCCTGTCAGGCGTACTGCTGTACCTGATGACCAACGAAAAATACAACCGCGAATACACCGAAGCCTATACCAACGCCAGCCTGATCGTGCGTGAGGATTACCACTTCGAAGATGGTCTGTTTAGCGGTTACGACGCCGAAAAACGCAAGTACGACAAAACCAGCTGGAACTACGAGCTGGATGAGAAAGGTTTTGCGAAGCGTGACACCACCCTGCAACACCCGCGCTGCGTGTGGAACCTGCTGAAAGAGCACGTCTCCCGCTACACGCCGGAGGTTGTCGAAAACATCTGCGGTACGCCGAAGGCGGACTTCCTGAAGGTGTGCGAGCTGATTGCCGAAACCAGCGCGAAAGACAAAACCGCGTCGTTCCTGTACGCCCTCGGCTGGACGCAGCACTCCATCGGCGCGCAGAACATCCGCACCATGGCGATGGTTCAGCTGCTGCTCGGCAACATGGGAATGGCAGGCGGCGGCGTGAACGCCCTGCGCGGTCACTCCAACATTCAGGGTCTGACCGACCTCGGCCTGCTGTCTCAGAGCCTGCCGGGCTACATGAACCTGCCAAGCGAGAAACAGACCGACCTGCAAACCTACCTGACGGCCAGCACGCCTAAACCGCTGCTTGAAGGCCAGGTGAACTACTGGGGCAACTATCCGAAGTTCTTCGTCTCGATGATGAAAGCGTTCTTCGGCGACAAAGCGACGGCGGAAAACAGCTGGGGCTTTGACTGGCTGCCGAAGTGGGACAAAGGCTACGACGTTCTGCAATATTTCGAGATGATGCACCAGGGCAAAGTGAACGGCTATCTGTGCCAGGGCTTTAACCCGGTTGCCTCGTTCCCGAACAAGAACAAGGTTGTTGAGTCGCTGTCGAAGCTGAAGTTCCTGGTGACGATTGACCCGCTCAATACCGAAACCTCGACCTTCTGGCAGAACCACGGTGAATCGAACGACGTCGATCCGTCGAAGATTCAGACCGAAGTGTTCCGTCTGCCATCGACCTGCTTTGCGGAAGAAAACGGCTCTATCGTCAACTCCGGGCGCTGGCTGCAGTGGCACTGGAAAGGCGCGGACGCCCCGGGCATCGCCATGAACGACGGCGAGATCCTGGCCGGTATCTTCTTACGCCTGCGTAAGATGTATGCGGCTGAAGGCGGCGCGAACCCTGAGCCTGTGCTGAACATGACCTGGAACTACTCGACGCCGGAAAACCCAGCGCCGGAAGAAGTGGCGATGGAGAGCAACGGTAAGGCGCTGGCGGACGTTATCGACCCGGCCACCGGCACCGTGCTGGCGAAGAAAGGCGATCAGCTCAGTACCTTCGCGCACCTGCGTGACGACGGCACCACCTCCAGCGGCTGCTGGATCTTTGCCGGTAGCTGGACGCCGAAAGGAAACCAGATGGCCAACCGCGATAACGCCGACCCGTCGGGTCTGGGCAATACGCTGGGCTGGGCATGGGCGTGGCCGCTCAACCGCCGTATCCTCTATAACCGCGCGTCCGCTGACCCGCAGGGCAACCCGTGGGATCCGAAGCGTCAGCTGCTGAAGTGGGACGGTGCGAAATGGGGCGGCGTGGATATTCCGGACTACAGCACTGCCGCACCAGGCAGCGATGTCGGACCGTTTATCATGCAGCCTGAAGGGATGGGGCGTCTGTTCGCTATCGATAAGATGGCGGAAGGTCCGTTCCCGGAACACTATGAGCCGTTTGAGACGCCGCTGGGCACCAACCCGCTGCACCCGAACGTGGTTTCTAACCCGGCAGCCCGTATCTTCAAGAGCGATTTTGAAGCGCTGGGTAAAAAGGACAAGTTCCCGTACGTGGGCACCACTTACCGTCTGACCGAGCACTTCCACTACTGGACCAAGCACGCGCTGCTTAACGCCATCGCGCAGCCGGAACAGTTTGTGGAGATCGGCGAGAAGCTGGCGAACAAGCTCGGCATTGCCCATGGCGATACCGTGAAGGTCTCCTCTAACCGCGGCTACATCAAGGCCAAGGCGGTGGTGACCAAGCGTATTCGCACGCTGAACGTTCACGGTCAGCAGGTGGATACCATCGGCATCCCAATTCACTGGGGCTATGAGGGCGTGGCGAAGAAAGGGTTTATTGCGAACACCCTGACGCCATTCGTCGGTGATGCGAACACGCAGACGCCGGAGTTTAAGGCCTTCCTCGTGAACGTGGAAAAGGTGTAACGGAGACGACTTATGGCTTATCAATCTCAAGACATTATCCGTCGTTCCGCGACTAACGGTTTCACGCCCGCGCCTCAGGCGCGGGACCACCAGCAGGAAGTGGCGAAGCTTATCGACGTGACGACCTGTATCGGCTGTAAAGCCTGTCAGGTGGCCTGCTCTGAGTGGAACGACCTGCGTGACGAAGTGGGTCACAACGTCGGGGTGTACGACAACCCGGCAGACCTGACCGCCAAGTCCTGGACGGTGATGCGTTTCTCGGAAGTGGAGCAGAACGACAAACTGGAATGGCTTATCCGCAAAGACGGCTGTATGCACTGTGCGGATCCGGGCTGCCTGAAGGCATGTCCGTCAGAAGGGGCTATCATTCAGTATGCCAACGGCATCGTCGACTTCCAGTCCGAGCAGTGCATTGGCTGCGGCTACTGCATCGCGGGCTGTCCGTTCGACGTACCGCGCCTGAACCCGGAAGACAACCGCGTCTACAAATGCACCCTGTGCGTGGACCGCGTTACCGTTGGCCAGGAGCCTGCATGCGTGAAGACCTGCCCAACCGGCGCCATCCACTTTGGTTCTAAAGAGGATATGAAAACGCTGGCGGCAGAGCGCGTGGGCGAGCTGAAAACCCGTGGTTACGACAACGCGGGCCTGTACGATCCGGCCGGGGTAGGCGGTACGCACGTGATGTACGTGCTGCACCACGCCGACAAGCCGAACCTGTACCACGGCCTGCCGGAGAACCCGGAAATCAGCGCTACCGTGAAGTTCTGGAAAGGCATCTGGAAACCGCTGGCAGCGGTGGGCTTTGCTGCCACCTTTGCAGCGAGCATCTTCCACTACGTCGGCGTCGGTCCGAACCGCGCGGAAGAGGAAGACGACAACCTGCATGAAGAGAAAGACGAGGTGCGCAAATGAGAAAACGTGACACCATCGTGCGCTACACCGCGCCGGAACGCATCAACCACTGGGTCACCGCCTTCTGCTTCATGCTGGCGGCGATAAGCGGGCTGGGGTTCTTCTTCCCGTCCTTCAACTGGCTGATGCAGATCATGGGGACACCACAGCTGGCGCGCATCCTGCACCCGTTTGTGGGCGTCATCATGTTCGCGTCGTTCATCATCATGTTTTTCCGCTACTGGCACCATAACCTAATCAATCGGGATGATATCTTTTGGGCGAAGAATATTCGTAAGATCGTCGTCAACGAGGAAGTGGGTGACACCGGGCGTTATAACTTCGGCCAGAAATGCGTATTCTGGGCGGCGATTATCTTCCTGGTCCTGTTGCTGGTCAGCGGCGTGATCATCTGGCGTCCGTACTTTGCGCCTGCTTTCTCAATCCCGGTGATCCGATTCGCGCTGATGCTGCATTCATTTGCCGCAGTGGCGTTAATTGTGGTTATCATGGTGCATATCTACGCCGCCCTCTGGGTGAAAGGCACCATTACCGCGATGGTGGAGGGATGGGTCACCAGCACGTGGGCGAAGAAACATCACCCGCGCTGGTACCGTGAAGTCCGCCAGAAACAGGAAAAGTCATCTGAATGAGTATTCGCATAATCCCGCAAGATGAGCTGGGGTCGAGCGAGAAACGCACGGCGGATTATATTCCGCCGTTGTTATTCCCCAGACTCAAGAACCTCTACAACCGCCGCGCAGAGCGTCTGCGCGAGCTGGCAGAGAACAACCCGCTGGGTGATTTTCTGCGCTTTGCCGCGCTGGTCGCCCACGCGCAGGAAGTGGTGCTGTACGACCACCCGCTGCAAATGGACCTGACCGCGCGGATCAAAGAAGCCAACGCGCAGGGTAAGCCGCCGCTGGACATTCACGTCCTGCCGCGCGACAAGCACTGGCAAAAGCTGCTGCATTCGCTGATTGCCGAGCTGAAGCCGGAAATGAGCGGCACCGCGCTGGCGGTCATTGAGAATCTGGAAAAAGCCTCTGACCTGGAGCTGGAAGAGATGGCGAGCGCGCTGTTCGCGTCCGACTTCTCGCTGGTCAGCAGCGATAAAGCGCCGTTTATCTGGGCTGCGCTGTCGCTCTACTGGGCACAAATGGCAAGCCTGATCCCGGGCAAAGCTCGCGCCGAATACGGCGAGGCGCGCCAGTTCTGCCCGGTATGCGGCTCTATGCCGGTATCGAGCATGGTGCAAATCGGCACCACTCAGGGGCTGCGCTACCTGCACTGCAACCTGTGTGAAACCGAGTGGCACGTGGTGCGCATTAAGTGCAGCAACTGCGAGCAGACCCGCGATCTGAACTACTGGTCGCTGGAAAACGAAGACGCGGCGGTGAAAGCCGAAAGCTGCGGCGACTGCGGCACCTACCTGAAGATTCTCTATCAGGAAAAGGACCCGAAAGTCGAAGCGGTGGCCGACGATCTCGCCTCGCTGATTCTGGACGCAAAGATGGAGCAGGAGGGCTTTGCCCGCAGCTCGATCAACCCGTTCCTGTTCCCGGGTGAAGGGGAGTAATTCCCTGTGACAGTGCCGGGCAGCGCGTGCTTGCCCGGCCTGTAATTCGACAGCAATACCCGCCGCCTTTCATGCCAGATACTCTCCATTCTCGTTGAGAGACGCGTTACCGCCTTTGCGAGCCGCTTTCCAGGTTGTTGCCTTCAACACTATTCTTGTTTTCTTTTGAATCAAACCAGGCTATAAAACTGTTCATCCATACAGTAAAAGGGATTATTCATGGCGCTGGAACAGGGTATTGCACAGCTGGTTCAGGGATTTATCGCTGCAGGGCGGCCCTCGTCACGTCGCCAGAGCATTGAGGTGCGACGAGCAGGCTATATTGCCAGCACAGGGCTTGCCGGGGAGACCGAAACGCGCGTTCAGGTGGAGACGCTTGTTCTTGAGGGTCTTACCATTCGGGTATTTTCACCTCTCAATGCGCCTGAACTATTGCCTGCTGCCATCTACTACCACGGCGGATGCTTTATCAGCGGCGGCTTTGATACCCATGACAACCAGCTCCGTCAGTTAGCCTGCTACGGCAATTGCCGGGTGGTTGCGATTCAATACAGGCTGGCGCCGGAGCATACCTTCCCCGCCGCACATGACGATGCGGAAAGAGGTGCAGATCTGGTCTGGCAATATGCGGATAAACTGGGCGTGGATAAAAACCGGATCACCTTTTGCGGAGACAGCGCGGGGGGACATCTTGCGCTGGTAACGGCGCTGCGGCTTAAGGCTAAAGGGCTCTGGCAGCCTGTACAGCTTATTCTTATCTACCCCATGCTCGACGCCACGGCCAGTTTTGAAAGCTATACCCTCAACGGCCTGGATTACGTAATTACTCGCGATACCCTGCTGAGCGGCTATGAAATATATCTGGCTGGAGCCGACCGTAAGCATCCTGAGGTTAGCCCGCTGTGGCGAGAAGACTTCAGCGGCCTGCCAGCTGTCCATATCGTTACCGCTGAGTACGATCCGTTATGCGATGAAGGCGAGGCACTGTTTCAACGCCTCACGGAGCAAGAAGTGACGTGTACCGCTCAGCGATGGCTGGGAGTAATACATGGCTTCTTCCAGCTTGGTGGAATTAGCCAATCAGCGCGAGATGTTATGCGGGATATCGCCGGGCGGATTCAGCACGCCCGGGGAGCGTAAACAGGAGATTACTCCTCCTCGTTCCCGCCCTCTTCATACGCGCCAAAAGGCTTCGCCGGAAGAACAATGTAGGTGCCTTCAAACACCGCGCCCGGCGTTTTATCGCCAAACAGTTCGACCTGCATTTGTACGCGCGCCTTGCGACCGCGTGCCAGACGGTCAAGATCGCCACCCAGAGATCCCAGATCGGCCACGGCGGTCGGCTTGCCGCTTATCGGCGCGCTATAGCGAATGTGGGCATCGGCCAGAATGATGGTCCCGCCCAGATGGCGCTCGCGCAGCATCAGCCAGATAAGCCCCCAGCCGGTGAGCGTGGCCAGCGAGAAAAGACTTCCGGCAAACAGGGTGTGGTGCGGATTCTGGTTGCCGGTTTCCGGCATGGTGGTAATAAATTTTTGTCCGGTGTACTGCTGAATGCGTACGCCCATTTTTTCGCTGAGCGGAATGTGCTGATACCAGGCCTGCTGCAGCTGTCCGCACCAGTCGGCGCGATGCAGAATATCGTCCAGCGTGGCGATGGGTTTGATCATCAAAAAATGACGAATCGGGGTGGTTTGCGGGGTTGTGATTTCACCCTGATTCACAAAACCGAGTTTAGCGAAGAATTCTACGGCATCTTCGCGGGCGCTACAGGTGACGCGCTTAACGCCTTCCTGGCGAGCGACGGATTCCAGGGTCATCGCCATTAGCGTCCCCAGACCTTTGTCCTGCACGGAGGGATGAACCGCCATAAAGCGAATAGACGCTTCGTTATCGGCGTTGATATACAAACGCCCGACGGCCACAAGGTTGCCCTCTTCGTCCATCACCATCTGATGGTGGGCCATCGCGTCCCAGGCGTCGCGCTCAGAGCCTTTTGGCTGATGTAATGGCTTGCGTAGCATTTCCCAGCGGAACTGGTAATAGGCTTCTAACTCTTCTTCCGTTTGCGGTACTCGAAGGTGATACATAGCTGTACTCTCTCTTGTTACCCGCGGCCACGCCGTAAGTATGCTCATACCTGGAGCCAGAATGTGACGGGGCCATCGTTCACCAGCGATACCTGCATATCTGCAGCGAATCGTCCGGTTTGCGTATTCATTTCCTGCTGGCGACAACGCTCAACAAAGTACTCGTAAAGTGCTTCTGCACGATCCGGCGCGGCGCCTTTCGAGAAACTCGGGCGCATGCCGCGCTCGGTATCCGCTGCCAGCGTAAACTGGGAAACCACCAGCACGCTGCCGCCCGCCTGCTGGACGTTCAGGTTCATCTTGCCTTCCGCATCGCTGAAAATACGGTAGCCCAGCACGCGCTCACACAAGCGGTTGGCTTTTTGTTCGTCATCATCCTTTTCGACACCTAACAACACCAAAAGTCCTGAGCCAATTTCACCCGTCACCTCTCCCTCCACGGTGACGCTGGCACGGGTTACGCGCTGTATCAATGCAATCATGGTTGGTCTGCTTCTTGTTGTTTTTCAGCTTCTGCTGCTTTTTTAAGTTCGCGGTATACACCGAGAGTGACAGTTATTTCAGCACCAAGCAAGACGATACACCAGGTCCAGTAGACCCAGACAAACAAAATGGGGATCACCGCCAGCACGCCGTAAATCAGCTGATAGGACGGAAACATGGTGATGTAAAGGGCAAACCCTTTCTTACCGAGCTCAAAGAGCAACGCCGCCACCAGCGCCCCCACGACCGCATCGCGGTTAGGCACGCGCGTGGTCGGCACCACGCTATAGAGCAGCCAGAACGAGAGCCACGACAGGATCAACGGAAAGATGCGAAGCACATTATCAATCACGCCGTTTAAATCGCTCGCCCAGCGCAGGGAGAGCAGATACGAACTGATCGCGAGGCTCGCCCCGGCCAGCAGCGGCCCCAGCGTGAGGATCATCCAGTACACGGCAAAGGAATAGACCTTTGGCCGCGCTTTTTTACTCCGCCAGATCGTGTTCAGCGCGTTATCGATGGCGTACATCAACAGCAGCGCGGTGACAATAAGACCGCATGCCCCCACTGCCGTCATCTTGCTGGAGTTAGCAACAAACTGCTCAATGTAGTTCTGGATGACATCCCCGGTTGCCGGAATGAAATTCGCGAAGACAAAATGACGAAGCTGCACGCTGACGTCCGCAAACATCGGAAAGGCGGAGAACAGGGCAAAGATGACCGCCACCAGCGGCACCAATGAGAGCAGCGACACGTAGGCGAGGTTACCCGCCAGCGTGGTCATATTGTCCTCATCAATCCGATGCCAGAGCAGTTTCAGCCAGGCCCGCAGCGGGCGAGTATGGTGCGTGGCTTTTTGATGAACGGTTTTTAGCATAGCTGCTTCGCAAAGTAGTCTGGTATCGTCTCTTTTCCGGTCACCAGAATTGACGTAATACCCAACTGGTTAGCTCCCTCTATATTATCGGCGTTGTCGTCGAAAAAGACCGCATCGGCCGCGGTGAATCCCTCTGCCTGCAGAACAGCCTGATAAATTCGCGCTTCAGGCTTACGCATCCCCATCTCCTGCGAGAGGTAGATCTTATCCGCCGCCGCCTTAACTTCAGGGTATTCTTCAGGCCAGAACGTGGTGTGCAGACGGTTGGTATTTGACAGCACAACGACCCGATGCCCCTGCTCGCGCAGTTTGTGCATGATGTCGATCACCTCAGGGCGAACCGCCACAAATACCGCCTGCCAGCCGTGGGAAAACTGTTCATAGCTTAACGAAAGCCCCATCTCCTGGCAGAAACGTTCAGCGAATGCTTCATCGCTGATTTCACCGCGCTCATGCTGGTGGAAGGTCTCGCCCATCGCGAAATTCTGCTTTAAGGTCGCCAGCGGCACGCGGCTAAAATCGCTCCATGCACCCAACACGCGATTAAAATCGATATCGACGATGACGTTTCCTAAATCAAAGATATAAAGCATGTTTATCTCCTGCTCGCCGTGGAGAGGTAACTGTAGCGGGAATAAAGAGATTTGACTATGGATGCGGTCTAAGGTGTGCGATCGATTTTTACGGCGCGTTTTTACGACAGTAAAGCGAAGGGACGTTTGACGCGGCAAAAATCCAGGCCCCCCGATACTCATCGATCATCAGGCTCAGCTCCCTACCCGGCGTGCGGTAAAAACCCGGTAGCGTTGCGTTGATATCAGCCTCATCCGCATTATCGGCAAAGGTTTTAACAATACGATTGTTATTTAACACGCGCGCGTTCTCATGGTCACTGTAGTGAAAATAGATTGTACGATTAACTTCAGTAACCGTCTGACCAAATAATTTACCGTTAATAACCGTAGACCCCTCCCGATGCTGCATCCGCCAGGAAACCGTACCCACAAATCGGTTTTTACCAATCGTCCATTCCACATCTCCCGTACAGCGTATCGGCGTACTCGATAAATGCGAATAAGCTAACCAGCCACTGGTGATAGCGGCCGCCAGAAATGCCGCCAGCAAAATGATACCGTTCCGGAGAGTCATCATTTTTCGTGCGCCCAAAAATAATGGGTAGTACATAACGCCGTCGCGTCCCTTCGCGCATCGTTATTACAGACAAACGCCGCGATTCGCTCCGTTTTACTATAGCCGACGAGAAAAACGTATCGTTTTTCGGCACACAGACCGGGATTATTGTTTAGCAGGCGCACGTAATGATCCTGAATATGTTCGTTAGGTGCATAAAAAAGTTGGCAGGCCTGGGGCATGCTGCCCGTTGAAAGGGGAATGTAGTGACTAAACGGCATGTTCTGGTGCTTTTTATATAATATTCCCCCGTTGATAAGCGCGATCAACAAAAGCGTTGCGGTCGTTATTATCAGCCAGGCTGGCCTCTGCCTTGCGGCGCCATTGGCAACGACCGCGTCTTTATTGGCTATGACTGGCTCAGCGGTTGGGACAAATAATTCAACCTCGGTAGCCTCGGAAAGCATAAGCCCGCGACGCGAAATCGTTTTTACCGTATCGCGCGGTAAGCCCACCTCAGCGAGGGCATTGCGTAATGTCAAAATAGCCTGGTAAAAGGTATTCGGCGTAGTGACGTCATTGCGCTCCCCCCATCCCACCACCATTAACTGGTTTTGCGAAATTATTTCTCCGGGATGGGTGATGAGATAAAGAAAACAGAGGTTGGCAGGAAGCTGCAATTGTATCGAGCGCCCGGTAATATGATTTACCAGGTTTTTGTTTTCTGGATCATACTCGACCAATTTGTTAATAAGATACAATTTTCCTTTCCTCAGCAATAACAACCCTTAACTATATACACCAGAAAGATATACGTATATTTAACAACAGTATAGGTCAGAAGGATCAGGACGCGATACCACCCCAACTAAGATTAAGAATAACACATTGTTTTTCAATCAGTTAAAAGACAGTTTTCTTAGGTTTCTCTCATCTAAAACGACATAATGAGATTTCATTACACTTCGCCCGGCCCACTCATTATATTGAGCCCCAAGTCGCGAAAAGACTGTCGTTACGGCCGATTTAAGAAACGAATCTTTAGCTATTAGTGCTATTTCGTAAATCATCCTTCGGGATTTTTTTTGTCGAATAATCTTAAGGGGCTGAAGAATAGTCCTGGAATACGATGACCAAGGTATGTCCTTTCGCTATGGCTACGGCCTGACAAAATAGACATCACCAGGAATTTATATTCTTCATCACTATTTATCATAAACAAGAGAGGGGCACGAGATATGTTTCAAGATTGACACATTTGGATGGCAGTGAAATATTGACAGTGAAAATAAGACAGGAGTGGACTGGATGATGACATCGTCGCATAAGGTTGTCCGCTGTATGAGCTGTGAATTGTCCTGTCAGTTATTTCCAGATAACGCAGTACGTTCACAATATTGTGGAAATGCCTCATTCGCAGTTTGGCCTGGTGGTAACCATTTCCTGCAGATTGCAGTAGAAAATAAAATATTGCAAGGAAACAAGAATCACTTATTACGCGGCTTTATATTTGTAGACTTTTCGTTTTGCAACCTGCGCGTACTTGCCGATCCGCAATGGATTGAACGTCTGGTGAGAACTAACATGAACATCGTGATTATCACAGACCGCAAGCTGGAAGCATTGGCCAATTATTTTTTCATGCAGCGCAGTGAAATAAAGGGAATTATTTATTCGAATGACAACGACATTATATTAAAGGAAAAAATCAGCCATCTTTTCTCCGGGAGACGGTTAAATAGCAGACGCGGCAGCATGTTGAACGCTGTTGAATTTACGTTACTGAACAGATTTTTGTCAGGTGCTTGCCTCCAGGAGATTATAAAATCAGACGGCATTGATGTTAAAAAAATTTATGTTCATAAAATACGACTTGAGAGGAAGTTAGGCACCAGTATTCATAAAATTCTCGTTTCTATTTTGTAATTTCAACCTGTTTACCTACCCACATTTAATGGTGTGGAGGATGTTCTACGCCTGAAAGAAAGGGGGCAGTCATGCCATATTTAATGAAACACTCACCAGTCGCCGCTGCGATTTCGCTGGCGTTAACGTCAGCGCTATTTACCGCACATGCAGCGGTAATAGATTTTGCTAATTTACCTGCCTCCGGAGCGGTAACGGATTTGCCTGCAGAAATACAGGCACTGATACCCGCAACGGCAAACGCGAACTTTAGCAAAAATACCGGCGATCCTAACTATGTCTACCAGTACAGCCCGGGGAATATCCCGATTTACGGAGATGGGATCACCCTCGAAGGGCCTGGGGCGGAAGCCTTTGAGCATTCCGTTACCGTTATTCAGAACTCCACGTCCGGCAGCCCGGGGGTGATATTTGGTGACGATCTGACTATTCGCACCCAGTCAAAAGTGGCTGCCAATAATGGTAAAGACGTCGACGGTATTCGTACCCACGGGATGAACACGCCGGCCAACCCGGTATTTATCATTACCGGCGACCGCACCCATATCTACGTTAACGGCCAAAGCGGTGACGGTATTAATGCCGGGTACAGCTCCTTCAGTCAGGGTTCTCTCGGCTCCGCCAATATTTATGTGGGTGACGATCTCTATATCGAAACCACGGGCAGCACCGGGCGCGGGATTAGCGCTTATGCACTGAATGATGCCTCAAAGGCAAAAAATAACGTTATCGTCGGCGATCGTGCGCATATTGTGACGCGCGGGACTTACGCTGAGGGAATTCGTACCAACCAGAGCGGCTCATACGTCCGGCTGGGAGATGTGGCGACCATCGAAACGTACGGCACATCGGCCTATGGCCTGTACGCGGGCTCTGCGTCAAAAATTGAGCTAGGCAAAAGCGCGACGATTACCACCGACGCGGCCAGTGCCTCCGGGGTTTATTCCACCGGTTCGTCAACCATCACCCTTGATGAAGGCGCCACCATCACGACCAACGGTGCCAGTGCGCATGGCGTCTATGCTTACACCGGTGCGGTGAATCTGGGAGATAACGTCACCATTGCGGTAAACAGCAGCGAGAAAACCAGCAGCTCTGCGCAAGCGCCGCACGGGATGTATGCCTGGTCACGCGGCGTGATAGCCCTCGCGGGTGGTGCAACCATTACCACCGCAGGCCATCGCGACAACGGTAGCTATGCCCTGAACGCCAGTAACGGCGGGGTAATTGACGCGTCCGCTGGAGGCAAATTCATCCTCAACGGCGATGTCCTTTCAGCGGGCGGCGTCGCGGCCACCAGCACGCTTCCGGCACAAAACAGTACCATTACGTTGACGATGGATGACAACTCCCTGTGGAATGGGGCGTCCTTCATTGAGGGCAACGCCGCGGGTACCGGTACTATCGCACTGACGATGAATGATGCCGTCTGGAATCTGCGCGACAGCTCCACGCTGACCAGCCTGACGCTGAATGCGGGCGGCACGATTAATTTTCAGCATGCAGAGGACGCGGCGTGGCAAACGCTGACCATCAAGGATGATTTTATCGGCAACGGCGGCAAGCTGGTTTTCAATACCGTGCTGTTTGACGACACTTCGGAAACGGACAAACTGATTGTTGAAGGCAACACGTCCGGTCATACCGGGGTGGAAGTGAACAACATTGGCGGTACTGGCGCGCAAACCGTAGAGGGGATTGAAATTGTCAGCGTTGGTGGCAACTCTGACGGGACGTTTGAGAAGGCCAGCCGTATCGTGGCGGGCGGTTATGACTATAACGTTGTGCAAAAAGGTAAAAACTGGTTTCTGACCAGCCTGGCGGAGCCCGTTGATCCAGTTGACCCACCGGTCGACCCCGTAGACCCGCCTGTTGACCCCGTGGACCCACCAGTCGACCCGGTAGATCCGCCCGTTGACCCGGTGATTCCGCCGCAAGAGCCGGTCCCACCGCCTGCACCACCGAAAAGCGAGCATCAGTATCGCCCGGAATTTGGTAGCTATCTGGCAAACAGCTATGCGGCAAATACGCTGTTTATGACCCGCCTGCACGATCGTCTGGGTGAAACGCAGTACACCGACATGCTCACTGGCGAGCAGAAAGTGACGAGCCTGTGGATGCGTAACGTCGGCGGTCATACGCGTTTCAGAGACGGCAGCGGCCAGTTAAAAACCACCGCCAATCGCTACGTGCTGCAGTTGGGTGGCGATGTCGCCCAGTGGAGCACCGACGGCCTGGACCGTTGGCATCTCGGCCTGATGGCGGGCTACGGCAACAGCCAGAGCCGGAGCGCTTCCAGCCTGACCGGATACCATTCACGCGGTGAAGTGAATGGCTATAGCGTCGGTCTGTATGGTACCTGGTACGCAAACGAGGCGGATAAAAGTGGCACCTACGTTGATAGCTGGGTGCTGTATAACTGGTTCGACAATAAGGTAATGGGACAGGATCAGGCCACTGAGAGTTATCGTTCCAGCGGCGTGACCGCCTCTGTCGAAGCGGGCTATAGCGTTAAGGTGGGCGAAAGCAGCCGCAACAGCTACTGGATCCAGCCGAAAGCGCAGGCCGTTTGGATGGACGTGCAGGCTGACGATCATCGCGAGCGCAACGGCACGCGGGTGAAAGACGAGACTCAGGGCAACCTGATGACACGTCTCGGCGTGAAGGCCTACATCAGCGGACATAACGCGATTGACGACGGTAAATCACGGACCTTCCAGCCGTTTATCGAAGCGAACTGGATCCACAACACCCAGCCCACGCGTATCCGCATGGATGACGTCAGCAATGACATGCGTGGTACGCGCAATATCGGTGAACTCAAGACCGGCGTAGAGGGGCAGATTACGCCGCAGCTTAGCGTATGGGGCAACGTGGCTCAGCAGATAGGCGATAAAGGCTACAGCGATACGCAGGGGATGTTAGGGATGAAATACAGCTTTAAATAACAATATTTAAGCCGCTGTTTGCTCAGCGGCTTTTTTTGCTTCAGGCAATATCATCGCTGGTACTGGCCAGGATGATTTCAACCTTACTGGATTTCAGGTGAGTTTGCAGAGCCGAGCCAGGCATCTCATCGGTGAAGAGTGCCGTGGCCTGCGCCACGTTGCCAATCTCCACCGCCGCGGATGCGGTAAATTTCGTATGATCGGCTGCGAGCAGAATGTGGCGAGCGTGGGCGATCATGGTTTTCACCACGCTGGCTTCATTGACGTCAAACTCCATCATCGCGCCGTCGTGCTCAATTGCCCCCACGCTGGTCACGAGATAATCCGCCCGAAAACCAGACACAAACGCCGTTGCCGCAGGCCCGATAATCCCGCCATTGTGCGGGCGCAGCGTGCCGCCAGGCACCATCACTTCAAAGCGCGGGTTTTTATACAGAATATGCGCCACCCGCAGGCTGTTGGTGATAATGCGCAGGTGGTTATGGTTGAGCAGCGCCCGGGCAACGTGCTCCACGGTCGTGCCGATGGTGATGAAAATAGTCGAGCCATCGGGAATATAGTCCGCAATGGCTTCGGCAATCGCCCGCTTCTCTTCGGTAAGCGAGACTTCACGCTGCTCGAACGCCGTGTTCACCACGCTGGATGCCCTGCCCGCCCCGCCATGATGACGCGTGATCAGCCCCTGCTCGCTGAGCTTACGGATATCACGGCGCACGGTTTGCGTGGAGACATCCAGCAGCTGCGCCAGTTCATCAATGTTCATATAGCCGCGATCGGCAATCAGCGTCAGCAGCTGATCGTGACGCGGGTTGCCGGTCAGTTCGGTAAGGCTCATGGGCTGTCCTCTGAAAACCATCACGCCCCGCATTTTATACAAAAAGTGACAAAAAAGAGCGGGTTTGATCACAGTCAGGTATACCCGCGCGCCCGCCGGGCTTCGTGCATTTCAGCGCTGCGACGGCGCTGGCAAAACGCACGGCGTCTGCGGCGGGCAATTGCTGCCCCAGGCTGACCGCCAGCGCACCGTGGAACACGTCGCCCGCCCCCGTGGTATCCACCACGTTCACCTCAAAGCCGGGCTGATGACACAATGCGCCGTTTTCCAGCCAGAAGCAGCCGTCTCGCCCCTGCGTAACATACACATGTCCATTTGTGAGCGTTTGTGCTTTTTTCAGCGCGTCTTCGGTGTCATCCCGCTGCGTTAAACGCCGCAATCCCGGCGCGGAGAAGGCCGCGTGGTCGCTTAGGGCGATCAGCTCCGCGATGTCCTGCGGGGTGACATCCGCATCAAGCAACGTCGGTACGCCCTGCTGACGGGCCAGGGTAAACGCCTGTTTTGCCCCGTCATGCCAGCGCACATCGGCTAAGACAATATCCCACTGAGAGAAGTCGATTTCATGCAGCCAGTCTGCCGCCGCAGGGAGATCGGGGCTGGGGTAGTTGGCAATCACGCGCTCTCCGCTTGCTTCCACCAGCACCGCCGATTGTGACGATCGGGCACCCTTAAACACGCGCGTGTAGCGGGTCTTCACCCCCAGGGATTCCAGCTCCGCGAGCAGCCGTCTGCCGGTATCGTCATCACCCACCCGGCCAATAAAATCCACTTCCGCGCCCAGTTTCGCCGCCGCCACTGCCGCCGTTGCCGCCGGGCCGCCGCCCACTTCCGTATAGTCCTTTGCGGCATATTTCCCACCTTCTTTTGGTAAATCATCGAGATACCAGATGCGATCCAGCACGGTAATGCCGACACAAACGATGCGAGTCATGGTGATTCCTTCTGCGATTTCTGATGCCTTCATTTTAATTTCATCAAATGTTTAAAAAGTGACCCGTGTCAATTTTTTGACTATAAATTACAAATACGATCAAAAACAGACAACATAAACGCGCAAAAATTGACACGATGTGACAGGAGAAAGGCATGTCAGCAATCGCATTTATCGGCTTAGGACAGATGGGCGCGCCAATGGCGAAGAATCTGTTGAAACAAGGTCACCAGCTTAACGTCTTTGACGTAAACCCGCAGGCGATTCAGGCGCTGGTTGAAAGCGGCGCTCGGGCGGCGGCAACGCCCGCGCAGGCAGCAACGGACGCCGAATTCGTGATCACCATGCTGCCAAACGGCGACCTGGTACGCAGCGTCCTGTTCGGCGAGCACGGCGTGTGCGAAGGGTTATCCCGCGACGCACTGGTCATTGATATGTCCACCATTCACCCGCTGCAAACCGACGCGCTGATCCGCGACATGGCTGAGCAAGGCTTCAGCCTGATGGACGTGCCCGTCGGGCGCACCTCTGACCATGCCATCGCCGGCACGCTGCTCCTGCTGGCGGGCGGCACGGCGCAGCAGGTTGAGCGCGCCACCCCGGTCTTAATGGCGATGGGCAATGAGCTGATTAACGCCGGCGGGCCAGGCATGGGCATCCGCGTGAAGCTTATCAATAACTACATGAGCATTGCCCTGAACGCCCTTTCCGCCGAGGCCGCCGTGCTGTGCGAAGCGCTTGGCCTCTCTTTTGACGTGGCGCTCAAGGTCATGAGCGGTACGCCTGCGGGTAAAGGCCACTTCACAACATCCTGGCCGAACAAGGTGCTGAAAGGGGATCTTTCTCCCGCCTTCATGATCGACCTTGCGCATAAAGATCTGGGGATCGCCCTCGACGTGGCCAACCAGCTCCACGTTCCGATGCCGCTGGGCGCGGCTTCCCGCGAAGTTTACAACCAGGCACGCGCCGCCGGGCGCGGGCGCGAAGACTGGACGGCCATTCTTGAACAGGTTCGCGCATCTGCCGGGCTGAAAAAAACACACTGATACGAAAGGACTGAGGAATGACGATGTACACCCTGAAAGATATCACCCGACCTTCCGGCGGTTTTGCGATGCTGGCCGTGGATCAGCGCGAAGCGATGCGCCTGATGTTTGCTGCCGCAGGCGCGCCGGTGCCGGTAACCGACCAGCACCTGACCGATTTTAAGGTCAACGCGGCAAAAATTCTGTCGCCGTACGCCTCTGCCATTCTCGTCGACCAGCAGTTCTGCTATCGCCAGATTGTCGAGCAGCAGGCCGTGGCCAACAGCTGCGCGATGATTGTGGCCGCCGACGAGTTTATTCCGGGGAACGGTATTCCGGTCGACAGCGTGGCGATCGACAAGAACGTCGACGCGCAGGCGGTTAAACGCGATGGCGGCAAAGCACTGAAGCTGCTGGTGCTGTGGCGCAGCGATGAAGATCCGCAGCAGCGCCTGGAGATGGTGAAAGCGTTCAATACGCTGTGCCACGATAACGGGCTGCTGAGCATTATCGAGCCGGTGGTGCGTCCGCCACGTCGCGGTGCCGCGTTTAACCGCGAACAGGCGATTATCGACGCGGCCAAAGAGCTGGGCGACAGCGGTGCCGACCTCTACAAAGTGGAGATGCCGCTGTTTGGCAAGGGCACGCAGCAAGAGCTGCTGGCGGCCTCGCAAAAGCTTAACGAGAACATCGCCATGCCGTGGGTGATCCTCTCCTCCGGCGTGGACGATAAGCTCTTCCCGCGCGCCGTAAGCGTCGCCATGCAGGCGGGGGCATCGGGCTTTTTAGCCGGTCGCGCCGTCTGGTCCTCTGTAATTGGCCTGCCGGACACCGAGATGATGCTGCGTGATATCTCCGTCCCCAAACTTCAGCGTCTGGGTGAGATCGTCGACGAAATGATGGCTCGCCGTTAAGAAAGGATCCGAACATGAAATGGTTTAACACCCTGAGCCATAACCGCTGGCTCGAACAAGAGACCGACCGCATTCTCGATTTCGGTAAAAACGCCGCCGTACCGACCGGCTTTGGCTGGCTGGGCAATAACGGCCAGGTGCGCAGCGATATGGGCACCCATCTGTGGATCACCGCCCGCATGCTGCACGTGTACGCGGTGGCGGCGAACATGGGACGCCCCGGCGCGTATGCCATGGTTGAGCACGGCATTAATGCCCTCAACGGTCCGCTGCGCGACAAGCAGCACGGCGGCTGGTACGCCTGCGTAAACGATGAAGGCGTCATTGACGCCTCCAAGCAGGGCTATCAGCACTTCTTCGTCCTGCTGGGCGCGGCGAGCGCCGTGACCACGGGTCACCCGCAGGCACGTAAGCTGCTGGACGATGCCATCGAGGTGATTGAGCGCTACTTCTGGAGCGAACAGGAGCAGATGTGCCTGGAGTCCTGGGATGAAGCCTTCAGCAAAACGGAAGACTATCGCGGCGGTAACGCCAACATGCACGCCGTGGAAGCCTTCCTGATCGTTTATGACGTGACCCACGACCGTAAATGGCTCGACCGCGCCCTGCGCATCGCCTCGGTGATTATTCACGACGTGGCGCGCAAAGGGGAGTACCGCGTTAACGAGCATTTCGACACCAGCTGGAACCCGATCCGCGATTACAACATTGATAACCCTGCTCACCGCTTCCGCGCCTACGGCGGCACGCCGGGACACTGGATTGAATGGGGCCGCCTGATGTTGCACCTGCGCGCCGCGCTGGAAGCGCGCTTTGAGACCCCGCCGGAATGGCTGCTGGAAGATGCGAAAGGACTGTTCCACGCCACCATCCGCGACGCCTGGGCACCCGACGGGGCCGACGGGTTTGTCTACTCCGTGGGCTGGGACGGCAAGCCTATTGTGCGTGAACGCGTGCGCTGGCCAATCGTCGAGGCGATGGGCACGGCCTATGCCCTCTATACCGTGACCGGCGAAGCGCAGTACGAAGCCTGGTATCAGAAGTGGTGGGATTACTGCATCAAGTACCTGATGGATTACGAAAACGGTTCCTGGTGGCAGGAGCTGGACACCAATAACGAAGTGACGACCAAAGTCTGGGACGGCAAGCAGGATATTTACCACCTGCTGCACTGCCTGGTGATCCCCCGCCTGCCGCTGGCCCCGGGCTTAGCCCCTGCCGTCGCCGCCGGATTACTGGATAGCCAGGCCAAATAATTAAGACGGAGTGTTTATGCGTACCCTACACAATATTGACCTGAAAAATAACGAAAGTGGCTTCACCCTGCGCTGGCAGGACCGTCTGATTTTATCCCACACCGCGGATGCCCCTTGCCTGTGGATTGGCGCAGGCGAGGCGGATATCGAGATGTTTCGCGGCAACTTCAGCATCAAAGACAAGCTCAACGAAAAGATTGCCCTGACGGACGCGACCGTCACGCAGCAAAACGCGGGCTGGGCGATCCGCTTTACCCGCGGCGATGCGGTAAGCGCGACGCTGCTGGTGGGCGTGGATGCGGAAGGCCGTCTGGAGCTGAAGCTGAAAAATGACGCCGCCAGCCATAACCGCATCTGGCTGCGGCTGGCGGCGCAGCCAGACGATCATATTTACGGCTGCGGCGAGCAGTTCTCGTATTTCGATTTGCGCGGCAAGCCGTTCCCGCTGTGGACCAGCGAGCAGGGCGTGGGCCGCAATAAGCAAACCTACGTCACCTGGCAGGCCGACTGCAAAGAGAACGCGGGCGGCGACTACTACTGGACCTTCTTCCCGCAGCCTACCTTCGTGAGCACCCAGAAGTACTACTGCCACGTGGATAACAGCTGCTATATGAACTTTGACTTCAGCGCGCCGGACTTCCACGAGCTGGCGTTCTGGGAAGATAACGCCACGCTGCGCTTCGAATGTGCGGAAACGTACGTCGATCTACTGGAAAAACTGACCGGCCTGCTGGGGCGTCAGCCGGAGCTGCCGGACTGGGTGTACGACGGCGTGACGCTGGGCATTCAGGGCGGCACCGAGGTGTGTCAGCAGAAGCTCGACGCCATGCGCGAGGGCGGCGTGAAGGTCAACGGCATCTGGGCGCAGGACTGGTCCGGCATTCGCATGACCTCCTTCGGCAAGCGCGTGATGTGGAACTGGAAGTGGAACAGCGCGCTCTATCCGCAGCTTGATGCGCGGATTGCGAAGTGGAAACAGGAAGGGGTTCAGTTCCTCTCCTATATCAACCCGTACGTCGCCAGCGATAAAGATCTCTGCGAAGAGGCCGCGAAACGCGGCTATCTGACCAAAAACGCCAACGGCGAGGACTACCACGTCGAGTTCGGCGAGTTCTACGCGGGCGTTATCGACCTGACCAACCCGGCAGCCTACGACTGGTACAAAGAGGTCATTAAAAAGAACCTGATCGAACTGGGCTGCGGCGGCTGGATGGCCGATTTCGGGGAATATCTGCCGACCGACACCTTCCTGCATAACGGCGTGAGCGCGGAGATCATGCATAACGCCTGGCCTGCCCTGTGGGCCAAATGTAACTATGAGGCGCTGGAAGAGACCGGCAAGCTCGGGGAGATCCTGTTCTTCATGCGCGCGGGCTATACCGGCAGCCAGAAGCACTCGGTGATGATGTGGGCGGGAGATCAGAACGTCGACTGGAGCCTGGACGACGGTCTGGCGTCCGTCATCCCTGCGGCGCTGTCGCTGGCGATGACCGGGCACGGCCTGCACCACAGCGACATCGGCGGCTACACCACCCTGTTCGAGATGAAGCGCAGCAAGGAGCTGCTGCTGCGCTGGTGCGACTTCAGCGCCTTTACGCCGATGATGCGTACCCATGAGGGCAACCGTCCAGGCGATAACTGGCAGTTCGACGGCGACGCGGAAACCATCGCGCACTTCGCGCGCATGACCACCGTCTTCACCACCCTGAAGCCGTACATCAAAGCTGCGGTCGCGCAGAACGCGAAAAGCGGCCTGCCGGTGATGCGTCCGCTGTTCCTGCACTACGAGGACGACGCGCGCGCCTACACGCTGAAATACCAGTACCTGTTTGGCCGCGACCTGCTGGTGGCGCCGGTTCATGAAGAGGGGCGCCGCGACTGGTCGCTCTATCTGCCGCAGGACAGCTGGGTGAATGCGTGGACCGGGGAAATCTGCCGGGGCGGTGACGTGACCGTAGATGCCCCGCTCGGCAAGCCGCCGGTCTTCTACCGCCAGCACAGCGAATGGGCAGATCTGTTTAGCACCTTACGTCATATCTGATAAGGCTCGCCCGCGGGGCCACCTGCGGGCAGACGGAGAACAATAATGAGTCAACATACTTCCGATCCGGCAACCCTACGCCTGCCGTTTAAAGAAAAACTCGCCTACGGGATGGGCGATCTCGGCTCAAACATCCTGCTGGATATCGGCACGCTTTATCTGCTGAAGTTTTACACCGACGTGCTGGGGCTGCCGGGCACCTACGGCGGAATTATCTTCCTGATTGCGAAGTTCTTTACCGCCTTCACCGATATGGGCACCGGGATCATGCTTGACTCCCGGCGCAAGATCGGCCCGAAAGGGAAATTCCGCCCGTTCGTGCTCTATGCGGCGTTCCCGGTGACCTTACTGGCGATTGCCAACTTCGTCGGCACGCCGTTTGAAATCACCGGTAAAACGGTGATGGCGACGGTGCTGTTCATGCTGTACGGCCTGTTCTTCAGCATGATGAACTGCTCCTACGGCGCGATGGTGCCCGCCATTACCAAAAACCCGGACGAGCGCGCCTCGCTGGCCGCCTGGCGTCAGGGCGGCGCTACGCTGGGCCTGCTGCTCTGTACCGTGGGTTTTGTTCCGGTGATGAACCTGATTGAAGGCAATGACCAGCTTGGCTATATCTTTGCCGCCACCCTCTTCTCGCTGTTCGGACTGTTTTTTATGTGGTGGTGCTACAAGGGGGTGACCGAGCGTTACGTCGAGGCGCAACCCGCCAACCCGGCGCAAAAACCGGGGCTGCTGCAGTCGTTTCGCGCCATCGCCGGGAACCGTCCGCTGTTTATCCTGTGCATCGCTAACCTGTGCACGCTGGGCGCCTTTAACGTCAAACTCGCCATTCAGGTTTACTACACGCAGTACGTGCTGAACGACCCGATCCTGCTGTCGTACATGGGCTTCTTCAGCATGGGCTGTATTTTTATCGGCGTCTTTATGATGCCCGGCGCGGTGCGGCGATTCGGCAAGAAAAAGGTCTACATCAGCGGGCTGATGATTTGGGTGGCGGGCGATCTGCTCAACTACTTCTTCGGCGGCGGCTCGGTGAGCTTTGTGGCGTTCTCCTGCCTGGCCTTTTTCGGCTCCGCGTTCGTGAACAGCCTGAACTGGGCGCTGGTGTCCGATACCGTGGAGTACGGCGAGTGGCGCACCGGCGTGCGCTCAGAGGGGACGGTCTATACCGGTTTTACCTTCTTCAGGAAGGTCTCCCAGGCGCTGGCGGGCTTCTTCCCGGGGATCATGCTCACGCAGATCGGCTATGTGCCCAACGTGGTGCAATCCAGTGGCACGGTTGAAGGGCTGCGGCAGCTGATATTTATCTACCCGAGCCTGCTGGCAGTTATCACCATCGTGGCGATGGGCTGCTTCTACAACCTCAACGAGAAGATGTATGTGCGCATCGTCGAAGAGATCGAACTGCGCAAACGTACGGCATAATGACGTGATAGAGCGCCCTGCGGGGCGCTTTGAGGATCGACCATGACACATAATACTGATCCGTTAACCCTGAAATTGAGCCTGCGAGAGAAGTGCGCCTACGGGATGGGCGATTTTGGCTCGAACCTGATGCTGTGTATTGGCACGCTGTATCTGCTGAAGTTCTACACCGATGAACTGGGCATGCCGGCGTTCTACGGCGGCATTATTTTCCTGGTGGCAAAGTTTTTCACCGCCTTTACCGACATGCTGACCGGGGTGCTGCTCGACTCCCGACGTAACATCGGCGCGCGGGGAAAATTCAGGCCGTTCATTCTTTACGCCTCCGTTCCGGTGGCGCTGGTGGCGACGGCGCAGTTTATGGCCAACGACTTTAGCCTGACGGTGAAAACGGCCCTCGCCACCGTGCTCTTCATGATGTTTGGCCTCTGCTATAGCCTGATGAACTGCGCCTACGGTGCGATGGTCCCGGCCATCACCAAAAACCCGAACGAGCGCGCGCAGCTTGCGGCGTGGCGTCAGGGCGGCGCTACGGTGGGGCTGTTGCTCTGCACCGTCGGCTTTATGCCCATTCAGGCGCTGTTCGTCCACCAGCCCTCACTCGGCTATCTGGTGGCCGCGCTGGTGTTCGTTACCGGCGGCCTGTTCTGCATGTGGTGGTGCTACAGCGGGGTGAAAGAACGCTACGTCGAGCTTACGCCCGATCACCATAAGCCCGGCATTCTGAAATCGTTCTGCGCGATTTTCCGCAATCCGCCGCTGCTGGTGCTGTGCATCGCCAACCTGTGCACTCTCGCCGCGTTTAACATCAAGCTGGCGATTCAGGTCTATTACACCCAGTACGTGCTGAACGATCTGCATCTGCTGTCGTGGATGGGCTTTTTCAGCATGGGCTGCATTCTGATTGGCGTGTTTCTGGTGCCCAGCGCGGTAAAGCGCTTTGGCAAGAAACCGGTCTATCTGGGCGGGCTGGCGCTGTGGGCGGTGGGCGACGTGCTGAATTTCTTCTGGGGGACCAGCTCCCTGCTGTTCGTGCTGTTTTCCTGCATGGCCTTCTTCGGCACGGCGTTTGTGAACAGCCTGAACTGGGCGCTGGTGCCGGATACCGTCGATTACGGCGAGTGGAAAACCGGCATTCGCGCCGAAGGGTCGGTGTATACCGGCTATACCTTCTCGCGCAAAATCTCCGCTGCGCTCGCCGGTTTCCTGCCCGGCATTATGCTGACCCAGATTGGCTACGTTCCCCATGCCGTGCAGAGCGCGGGCACGCTGCTTGGGTTGCGTCAGCTTATTTTCCTCTGGCCGTGCGGCCTGGCGATTGTTGCTGCCGTGACCATGGGGCTGTTTTATAAACTCAACGAAGCGCGCTTCGCCTTTATTATCGAGGAGATTGGAAAACGGAAGAAACAAACCGCGAATACCCCTGAGATAACCGCCAACAATAAAGCGTCAGCAGTCACTTTATAACAATAAATCCGGCCACTATGTCCTTCCTGTTTATCAGGAGGGAGGCCTTTCTGTACCTGATACATGGACAAATTATGAAAAGAATCATCACTGTACTGATCGTGTCGTCTGTGTCCTGCCCGGTATTTGCCGGGGCCTATGTCGAAACGCGTGAAGCCTACAATACGGCCTCAGAGATGCACGAGGTGATCCTGCGTGCGGGTTATAACTTCGATATGGGCGCGGGACTGATGTTCACCAACGCCTATAACGTGGGTAAATGGGATGAACTTAAGCACAGCTATAACGAAATCGAGGGGTGGTATCCGCTCTTTAAGCCGACCGATAAACTCACCTTCCAGCCCGGCGGGTTGATTAACGACAGCAGCGCCGGTTCGGGTGGCGCGGTGTATTTAGATACCAACTACAAATTTACAGACTGGTTTAATCTGACGTTCCGCTATCGCTATAACCATAACAACTACGATACGCCGGACTATAACGGGCAGATGGATAAGAACGACACGCACGAATTTGCCAACTACTGGAATTTCAAAGTAACGGATGCATTTTTCTACACCTTTGAACCGCACTTTTTCCAGCGGGTGAATGATTATCACAGCAAAAATGGCAAAGACCATCACTGGGAAATTACCAATAAATTCAGTTACAGGATCGACAAAAACTGGCTGCCGTACCTCGAACTGCAGTGGCTGGACAGATGGAATGATTACAACCGGGAGCAGTACCGGATCCGTTTAGGGCTACGGTATTCGTTCTAATAAAAAAAGCCGCTGATCGCTCAGCGGCTTTTTCGTTGCCGGGTGGCGCATGCGCATACCCGGCCTACGGCATAACCGAATTACTCTTCTTTCGCACCGCGCATAGCACGTTTACGATCGTTCTCGGTCAGGTGACGTTTACGGATACGGATAGACAGCGGAGTCACTTCTACCAGTTCGTCGTCATCGATGAATTCCAGAGCCTGCTCCAGAGTCATCTTGATCGGTGGAACCAGAACCGTTGCTTCGTCAGTACCGGACGCACGCATGTTGGTCAGTTTCTTACCGGTCAGGCAGTTTACGGTCAGGTCGTTAGAACGGCTGTGAATACCGATGATCTGGCCTTCGTAAACTTCAGCACCGTGACCCAGGAACAGCTTACCGCGATCCTGCAGACCGAACAGCGCAAACGCAACCGCTTTACCCTGACCGTTGGAGATCAGTACGCCGTTGTTACGCTGGCCCACTTCGCCCGGACGCACGTCGTCGTAGTGGCTGAAGGTGGAGTACAGCAGACCGGTACCAGAGGTCATGGTCATGAACTCAGAACGGAAGCCGATCAGGCCACGGCTTGGGATCACGTAGTCGAGACGTACGCGGCCTTTGCCATCTGGATTCATGTTTTTCAGGTCGCCTTTACGCTCGCCCAGCGCCTGCATCACAGAACCCTGGTGCTGCTCTTCAACGTCCAGCGTCACGTTTTCGAACGGCTCTTGTTTACGGCCGTCGATTTCGCGGAAGATAACTTTCGGACGGGAAACCGCCATCTCGAAACCTTCACGACGCATGTTTTCGATCAGAACAGACAGGTGCAGTTCACCACGACCGGATACGCGGAAGGCATCAGCGTCTTCGGTTTCTTCAACGCGCAGCGCAACGTTGTGCACCAGCTCTTTGTTCAGGCGGTCAAGGATCTGACGAGAGGTCACGAACTTACCTTCTTTACCACAGAACGGAGAGGTGTTGACGTTGAAGAACATGGTAACGGTTGGTTCATCAACAGACAGGGCTGGCAGCGCTTCCACGTTCTGCGGGTCGCAGATGGTGTCAGAGATGTTCAGCTCGCCCAGACCGGTGATCGCGATGATGTCGCCCGCTTCAGCCAGATCGCTGTCGATACGCTCCAGACCCAGGTGAGTCAGCACTTTGCCCACTTTACCGTTGCGGGTTTTGCCTTCGCTATCGATGATAGTAACCTGCTGGTTTGGCTTCACTTTACCGCGTTTGATACGGCCGATACCGATGACGCCAACGTAGTTGTTGTAGTCCAGCTGGGAGATCTGCATCTGCAGTGGACCATCCAGATCAACATCCGGTGCCGGTACGTGATCGACAATCGCCTGATACAGCGGGGTCATGTCTTCCGCCATATCTTCGTGGTCCAGACCCGCGATACCATTCAGCGCCGAAGCGTAAATGATAGGGAAGTCCAGCTGTTCGTCGGTCGCGTCGAGGTTAACGAACAGGTCGAATACCTGATCAACAACCCAGTCAGGACGTGCGCCAGGACGGTCAACCTTGTTGATAACAACAATTGGTTTCAGGCCATGGGCAAATGCTTTTTTGGTCACGAAGCGCGTTTGCGGCATTGGGCCGTCAAATGCGTCAACCACCAGCAGCACGGAATCCACCATGGACATCACGCGCTCAACTTCACCACCGAAGTCGGCGTGCCCTGGGGTATCAACGATGTTGATACGGTAGTCATTCCATTTAATAGCGGTGTTTTTCGCGAGGATAGTAATCCCACGCTCTTTCTCCAAATCGTTGGAGTCCATCACACGCTCTTGAGTTTCGGCACGTGCATCAAACGTACCGGATTGCTGCAGCAGCTTATCAACCAGGGTAGTTTTACCATGGTCAACGTGCGCGATGATGGCGATGTTACGCAAATTTTCGATCACAACTTTGCCTCAGGCATTAGAAATAGCGCGTTATTGTACACGGATTAATCGCACTACAAAACAGGATCACAAACATCCTCCGCAAACAAGTATCGCAGAGATGCTTTGTGATCGCTTTCACGGAGCGAAAAAGGGCACTTTAACGAAAATTGCACCAATATGGTGCTCGGTGTTCACACTGAAGCACTATACTGGTGCAACATTACCATTGTGGTGCAGCCCTTTTGCACTATGGTGCGCATGATAACGCCTTTTTGGGGTGTTTTAAAAGTTGGCACAGATTTCGCTTTATAAAAATTACATGGCAACAGCCAGTACAAACAGAAACTGAAGACCTCGTTACCACGACGACAATGACCAATCTGGAGAGTTAAGTATGTCCGCTGAACACGTTTTGACGATGCTGAACGAACATGAAGTGAAGTTTGTTGATCTCCGCTTCACCGACACCAAAGGTAAAGAACAGCACGTCACAATCCCTGCTCATCAGGTGAACGCCGAATTCTTTGAAGAAGGCAAAATGTTTGACGGCTCCTCCATTGGTGGCTGGAAAGGCATTAACGAATCCGACATGGTTCTGATGCCAGATGCAACCACTGCGGTCATTGATCCGTTCTTCGAAGAACCTACCCTGATCATCCGTTGCGACATCCTCGAGCCAGGCACGCTGCAGGGCTACGACCGCGACCCACGTTCTATCGCGAAACGCGCTGAAGAGTACCTGCGTTCTACCGGCATCGCGGACACCGTTCTGTTCGGGCCAGAGCCAGAGTTCTTCCTGTTCGATGACATCCGTTTTGGTGCCTCTATCTCTGGCTCCCACGTGGCTATCGACGACATCGAAGGCGCATGGAACTCCTCCACCAAATACGAAGGTGGTAACAAAGGTCACCGTCCAGGCGTTAAAGGCGGTTACTTCCCGGTTCCTCCGGTCGACTCTGCACAGGACATTCGTTCCACCATGTGTCTGGTGATGGAAGAGATGGGCCTGGTTGTTGAAGCTCACCACCACGAAGTGGCGACTGCGGGTCAGAACGAAGTGGCTACCCGCTTCAACACCATGACCAAAAAAGCGGACGAAATTCAGATCTACAAATACGTTGTGCACAACGTTGCGCACCGTTTCGGTAAAACCGCGACCTTCATGCCAAAACCAATGTTTGGCGACAACGGTTCCGGTATGCACTGCCACATGTCTCTGTCCAAGAACGGTACCAACCTGTTCTCTGGTGACAAATATGCCGGTCTGTCCGAGCAGGCGCTGTACTACATCGGCGGCGTAATCAAACACGCTAAAGCGATCAACGCCCTGGCGAACCCAACCACCAACTCCTACAAGCGTCTGGTCCCGGGCTACGAAGCGCCAGTGATGCTGGCCTACTCTGCGCGTAACCGTTCTGCTTCTATCCGTATCCCGGTGGTGGCGTCTCCTAAAGCGCGTCGTATCGAAGTTCGCTTCCCGGATCCAGCGGCTAACCCATACCTGTGCTTCGCAGCACTGCTGATGGCCGGTCTGGACGGTATCAAGAACAAGATCCACCCAGGCGAAGCGATGGACAAAAACCTGTACGACCTGCCGCCAGAAGAAGCGAAAGAGATCCCACAGGTTGCTGGCTCTCTGGAAGAAGCCCTGCAGGCGCTGGACGCAGACCGTGAGTTCCTGACCGCAGGTGGCGTATTCACTGACGACGCTATTGATGCCTACATCGCCCTGCGTACTGAAGAGAACGACCGCGTGCGCATGACTCCGCATCCGGTTGAGTTCGAACTGTACTACAGCGTTTAATTAAGTTGTTTTACCCGGCGTGACAAGCGCCGGGAGTAGTTGCCGTGGAAACTTTTAGCCCATCTCCGGATGGGCTTTTTTCTCCACCAACAACCTGATCTCACGCGCTTTTGACGCCGAAAACGCTATACTGCACTAAATTAGTGCAAACGACTCCAGGAGACTGCTGAATGGCAACTGGCACGCTGCCCGATGCTGGGCAGATCCTCAATTCTTTGATTAACAGCATTTTGCTGGTGGATGACGAGCTGGCCGTTCATTACGCCAACCCGGCGGCACAGCAGCTGCTCGCCCAAAGCGCACGCAAACTGTTCGGCACCCCGCTTCCGGAACTTCTGAGCTATTTTTCGCTGAATATTGGCCTGATGCAGGAAAGTTTACAGGCGGGCCAGGGTTTCACCGATAACGAAGTGACGCTGGTGATCGACGGGCGCTCGCACATTCTGTCGCTGACCGCGCAACGTCTTCCCGAAGGCTTGATCCTGCTGGAAATGGCGCCGATGGATAATCAGCGTCGCCTGAGCCAGGAGCAGCTTCAGCATGCGCAGCAAATTGCCGCCCGAGACCTGGTGCGCGGCCTGGCGCATGAAATCAAAAACCCGCTGGGTGGGTTACGCGGCGCGGCGCAGCTTCTGACCAAGGCGCTGCCCGACCCTGCGCTGGCGGAGTACACCAACGTCATCATCGAGCAGGCGGACCGCCTGCGAAATCTGGTTGACCGTCTTCTCGGGCCACAGCAGCCGGGAATGCACGTCACAGAAAGCATCCATAAAGTGGCCGAGCGGGTGGTGAAGCTCGTCTCGATGGAGCTGCCGGAGAACGTCACGCTGGTGCGTGATTACGACCCAAGCCTGCCGGAACTGGCCCATGACCCGGATCAGATTGAGCAGGTCCTGTTGAACATTGTGCGCAATGCCCTGCAGGCGCTGGGACCGGAAGGGGGCGAGATTATTTTGCGCACCCGTACCGCCTTCCAGCTCACGTTACACGGCGTGCGCTATCGGCTTGCGGCCCGTATCGACGTCGAGGATAACGGCCCCGGTATTCCATCGCATCTTCAGGACACTCTGTTCTACCCGATGGTCAGCGGCCGTGAAGGCGGTACCGGCCTGGGCTTATCCATTGCCCGCAGTTTGATCGACCAACACTCTGGAAAAATTGAATTTACCAGTTGGCCGGGACATACCGAGTTTTCGGTTTTCCTGCCGATTAAAAAATAAAGGTGACGTTTATGCAACGAGGGATAGTCTGGGTAGTCGATGACGATAGCTCAATCCGTTGGGTGCTTGAACGCGCGCTCACAGGGGCAGGATTAAGCTGCACGACGTTTGAGAGCGGCAGCGAAGTGCTCGACGCACTCACCACTAAAACGCCCGATGTTCTGCTGTCGGATATCCGTATGCCGGGCATGGACGGGCTGGCGCTGTTAAAGCAGATCAAACAACGCCACCCTATGCTTCCGGTCATCATAATGACGGCTCATTCCGATCTGGATGCCGCGGTGAGCGCTTACCAGCAAGGGGCATTCGATTATCTGCCCAAACCGTTTGATATCGACGAAGCGGTGGCGCTGGTTGAGCGCGCGATTAGCCATTATCAGGAGCAGCAACAGCCGCGCCACGCGCCCGATTTTGGGCCAACCACCGACATCATCGGCGAAGCGCCGGCGATGCAGGACGTGTTTCGCATTATTGGCCGTCTGTCCCGCTCCTCCATCAGCGTCTTGATTAACGGCGAATCGGGCACCGGTAAAGAGCTTGTGGCCCATGCGCTGCATCGCCACAGCCCGCGGGCAAAAGCGCCGTTTATCGCCCTGAATATGGCGGCGATCCCAAAGGACTTGATTGAATCCGAGCTGTTCGGGCACGAAAAAGGGGCGTTTACCGGCGCAAATACCATTCGCCAGGGGCGCTTCGAACAGGCTGACGGCGGCACGCTGTTCCTGGATGAGATCGGCGATATGCCGCTGGACGTTCAGACCCGTCTGCTGCGCGTGCTGGCCGACGGGCAGTTTTATCGCGTGGGCGGTTATGCGCCGGTGAAGGTGGACGTGCGTATTATCGCCGCGACCCACCAGAACCTGGAGCAGCGCGTGCAGGAAGGCAAATTCCGTGAGGATTTATTCCATCGTCTGAACGTCATTCGCGTTCATCTGCCGCCGCTGCGTGAACGCCGGGAAGATATTCCCCGCCTGGCGCGTCATTTCCTGCAGGTGGCTGCCCGCGAGCTGGGTGTGGAAGCTAAGCAGCTTCATCCCGAAACCGATGCCGCTCTGACGCGTCTGGCGTGGCCAGGCAACGTGCGTCAGCTGGAAAACACTTGCCGCTGGTTAACCGTGATGGCTGCCGGTCAGGAAGTGCTGATTCAGGATTTACCGGCCGAGCTGTTTGAGGCGACCGCGCCGGAAAGCAGTAGCGGACACGCGCTGCCGGACAGCTGGGCGACGCTGCTGGCGCAGTGGGCCGACCGCGCGCTGCGTTCCGGTCATCAAAACCTGCTGTCTGAGGCTCAGCCTGAGATGGAGCGTACGCTGTTGACCACCGCGCTTCGTCATACCCAGGGTCATAAGCAGGAAGCCGCTCGCCTGTTAGGATGGGGACGCAATACCCTGACGCGCAAGCTGAAAGAGCTGGGAATGGAGTAATATCCGCGCTTGTGTAAAGGTTATTAATTGAGCGCAAATTGCCGTTATTTTGCGCTTTACTGTTCCGATGAGTTTTGTATGATCGTGCCCGGAAATTGGGGGTGAACATCATGCTGGAAACATTCGTGAATATGCTCTCTAGCGGAGCCGCTGAAAGCCACACGCCACAAACCGCCGTTGCGGCGGTGCTGTGTGCGGCGCTGGTTGGGCTGTTTAGCTAGCGAGTTGGCGATGAAAAGCCGGGTGGCGCTTCGCTTACCCGGCCTACATTTCGCACTTTTGTAGGCCGGGTAAGGCGAAGCCGCCACCCGGCATTACCGTTTAAATCACCCGCGAGAACTGCTGCATACGCGCTTTCTGACGCAGGTATGCGTCAAAGCACATGCAGATATTGCGGATCAACAGACGCCCTTTCGGCGTGACCTCAATCGCGCTCTCCGACATATCCACCAGCCCGTCTTTCGCCAGCGGCGCCAGCAGCTTCAGGTCTTCCGCGAAATAATCGCTGAAGTTCAGCGCCCACTGCGCTTCCACGTCCCTGAAATCGAGACGGAAGTTGCAGATAAGCGCCTTAATCACATCGCGACGGATGCAGTCGTCACGGGTTAATGCGATGCCGCGCCACAGCGCGTTGCCGGTCTCATCCACCTGCTGGTAATACAGCTTTAGCTCTTTCTGGTTCTGCGCGTAGCAGTCGCCGATCATGCTGATGGCGGAGACGCCCATGCCGAGCAGATCGGTATCGCCCTGGGTCGTGTAGCCCTGGAAGTTGCGGTGCAGGACCCCTTCGCGCTGAGCGACCGCCAGTTCGTCGTCCGGACGGGCAAAGTGATCCATGCCGATAAACTGATAGCCGGTGTCGGTCAGCGAGGTGATGGTTTCCTGCAGGATATCCAGCTTCTGCTGGGCAGAAGGCAGATCGGCATCTTTGATTTTGCGCTGGGCGGCAAAGAGCGTCGGCAGATGCGCGTAGTTAAAGACGCTCAGGCGGTCCGGACTGAGTTCAGCCACGCGCTTCAACGTAAAGGCGAAGCTTTCCGGCGTCTGCTTTGGCAGGCCGTAAATCAGGTCGATGTTGGTCGACGTGAAACCGATGTCACGCGCATGGTTGAGTAAGGCAAAGATAAAGTCTTCGTCCTGCTCGCGGTTCACCAGGCGCTGAACCTCTTTATTGAAGTCCTGCACGCCCATGCTCAGGCGGTTGAAGCCTTCTGCGCGTAAGTGATCCAGCACATCCAGCTCAATTTCACGCGGATCGACTTCGATCGAGATTTCAGCGTCGACGTTAAAACTGAAATTGCCGCGCAGCAGGGTCATCAGGCGGCTTATTTGCGCTTTGTTCAGATAGGTTGGCGTACCGCCGCCCCAGTGAAGCTGGCTGACGTGACGGCCTTTAAACAGCGGCGCGCGATGCACAACTTCCTGTTCGAGCGCGTCAAGATACTGGTCGGCTTTATGCTGCTGGCGGGTCACGATTTTATTGCAGCCGCAGAAGTAACAAAGCTTGTGGCAGAACGGAATATGGACATAGAGCGACAGCGGACGCTCAGGATAGCGCGCGACAGCCTGCTGAAAATCCTCCTCGCCGAAGGCATCGGAGAACTCCAGCGCGGTGGGGTATGACGTATAACGCGGCCCGGAATAGTTATATTTCTGGATTAGGGCCAAATCCCAGTCGATAGTTGGTGCTGACATGCTCACTCCTTCCGTTGGTGTCGCGTTCGTATACGGCGGCCCGTTCTGACCCCATTGCGGGACATCATTCGGGTGCGCAGCCACTTCTGTCGCCGCGACAACCGCCGTAGTTTAACGAATAACCACACCAGATAACATATAACCGGAAGGGTTATAAGCAGGACTATCGTGCCTGCCGGGTGCAAATGTTAGTTTCCACCCTTCAGAAGACGCATCATATCTTCCTGCTTTTCGTCTTCTTCTTCGTCGTCTTCGTCATCGTAAGACAGACCCAGCTTCTGCATCAGCTCGTCGATGCGATCCAGTTTGGCATCCACCCATGACTGCTCTTCAGCGGTCAGGGTTTCACCCTCTTCAAGACGTTCCAGCAGCGCGTCCAGGCGCTCATCGTTCTCCAGCAAATCCAGCTCAGCCTGCGGTGAAAGCATAGGTTTCTCGCTCTTTGGTTTGTGCTGCTTAGTGACCGGGGTGTCTGTCACACCCAGTGGAATGGGAGTTTTACTGCCGATACGAGGATCTTTCTGCTGCTTGCTTTTTGCAGAAGCGCCCGCTGCACCACCACCGTTGGCACGGCTACCCGCAGCATGACCGCGATGTTTTTTGTCGCGTTTGCGGTCGCGCGCTTCCTGGTTCAGTTCTTCGCGCGTTTTGCGGCGTGCTTTTGCAGGGCGTTTCGCGCCCGCAGCGGAGGTTGGTTTTTTCATGATGTTTTATCTTTAAGTCGTTTTCTTCAGTATAGAATTGCGGCGAAATCTAGCAGAAAGCAAGCAAAGAAAAAAGGCGACAGAGCAATCTGTCGCCTTTTTTCCTGACTCACAACCCTTAACGGGTCAGACATTCCATGTTTGCCAACAACAAACCCTGTTTATCCCTTGGCTAATACCGTCCGTGATACGGTTCCATTTCCTGTTAAAACGCCTCCGGGCGCTGGTCGTCCTGACAATCCTGCGTCTTCGCCTCCTGGCGCTCCTGACCCTTATCCTTAAGTCATCATCCTGTTGGCTTCCTCGCCTTGCCGCATACTTTACCGTGTTCGCTTAAACTAACAAGCAACGAAACGGTACAAAAACGGATTTTCAGATAATTACCTGGAAATAAGATGATGATTTAAAACAGTTTGCCTTTTTCTTGCTCCTGCGATTTCTCTGAAATCTCCCATAGTACGTATAGCCAATCTCTCACAGCGGCCAGGGCTTAAGCCTACAGGCTGAGTGCAATGAAAAAAGTCTTTTGCCCGCATTCAGGTATAATCCCCCTCAGATTACGATTTTTGGAGACGACCACGTGACTACCTGGAACTACCAACAGACGCATTTTGTCACCAGTGCGCCCGATATTCGCCACCTCCCCTCTGATACCGGTATTGAAGTGGCCTTTGCTGGCCGCTCTAATGCGGGTAAATCCAGCGCCCTGAATACGCTGACCAATCAGAAGAACCTGGCGCGTACCTCAAAAACACCTGGCCGTACCCAGCTGATCAACCTGTTTGAAGTCGCAGAGGGCAAACGCCTGGTCGACTTACCGGGGTACGGTTATGCGCAGGTACCCGAAGAGATGAAAATCAAATGGCAGCGTGCGCTGGGTGAATACCTCGAAAAACGCATGTGCCTGAAAGGTCTGGTGGTATTGATGGATATTCGCCACCCGCTGAAAGATCTCGATCAGCAGATGATCGACTGGGCGGTGGCAAGCGATATCGCCGTGCTGGTGCTGCTGACGAAAGCCGATAAGCTGGCAAGCGGCGCGCGTAAAGCGCAGGTGAATATGGTTCGCGAAGCGGTGCTGGCGTTCAACGGCGATGTGCAGGTTGAGCCGTTCTCCTCGCTGAAAAAGCAGGGCGTGGACAAGCTGCGTCAGAAGCTCGACACCTGGTTTAGCGAGCTGGAACCCGCGACGGAAGCGGAAGAAGAGTAATACCGAGCGCGGCAATGGCCGCGCTTTTTTTGCCTGAACATTTCTTTGCCGCAATAAAAAACGCCCCAGTCATTACTGACTGGGGCGGCTAAAATATTCAGCCAAATCCGATTACGTGAAGTAAAAGGTCTGAAAGATAGAACATCTTACCTCTGTACCCTACGCCGATAACTCTACCCCTTTTTGTGTTGCAGAAAAAGCACTTTTTGTAGTTTTTTTTCATTCTTTACATAGGGAATTCTAATGATCGTCACAAAACGCGCGTTGCCATGTTGCAAACTTACATAAAAAGCGCGTTATGCGAAGAACCCTTAGTGAGCCTGATCCCAGTTTTCACCACTTCCCACTTCCACCAGCAACGGCACGTCCAGCGTCATGCTGCTTTCCATCAGTTCGTGGATCTTCTTCGACACGGCGTCGAGGTCGTCCTTGTGCACTTCAAATACCAGTTCATCGTGTACCTGCATGATCATTTTCACACGCGGTTTCTCTTTCTCGAGCCAGGCATCCACGGCGATCATTGCACGCTTAATAATGTCCGCCGCGGTCCCCTGCATCGGGGCGTTGATCGCGGCACGCTCTGCGCCCGCGCGGCGCGCCGCGTTGCTGGATTTGATGTCCGGTAAGTAGAGACGGCGGCCGTCCAGGGTTTCAACGTAACCTTTCTCTTTCGCCTGCGCGCGGGTACGTTCCATATATTCCAGCACGCCCGGGTAGCGCTCGAAGTAGAGATCCATATACTTCTGCGACTCTTTACGCGGAATATTGAGCTGGCGTGAAAGGCCGAACGCGCTCATGCCGTAGATCAGACCGAAGTTGATCGCTTTAGCGCTGCGGCGCTGTTCGTTGGTCACGCTGTCCAGCGGCAAGCCGAAGACTTCCGCCGCGGTTGCCCGGTGAATATCTTTCCCTTCGGCAAACGCGGTCAGCAGGCCTTTGTCGCGGGACAGATGCGCCATAATGCGCAGCTCAATTTGCGAGTAGTCAGCAGAGACAATCAAATAATCCTCTGGTGCGATGAAAGCCTGGCGAATACGGCGGCCCTCTTCGTTACGTACCGGGATGTTCTGCAGGTTGGGATCGGTTGACGAGAGACGACCGGTCGCCGCGACAGCCTGATGATATGAGGTGTGCACGCGGCCCGTTTTCGGGTTGATCATCAGCGGAAGCTTATCAGTGTAGGTAGACTTCAGCTTCGCGAGACCACGGTACTGCAGAATCACTTTTGGCAGCGGGTAATCCAGCGCCAGCTCTTCCAGCACCTCTTCAGAGGTTGAAGGCGCACCGCCAGGGGTTTTCTTCAGCGGCTTGATGCCCTGCTTTTCAAACAAAATGGTTTGCAGCTGCTTCGGTGAAGAGAGGTTAAACGGCTCGCCTGCAAGCTCATGCGCTTTTTGCTCCAGCTCGGTCAGGCGCTGCGCCAGCTCCCCGGAGTGGTTATGCAGCACCGTTGGATCGATTTTCACGCCGTTGCGTTCAATGCGGGACAGCACGGGTACCAGCGGCATCTCAATATGCTGGAACACATTCAGCGGACCTTCGTGCTTTTGCAGTTTTGGCCACATCTTCAGGTGGAGCTGCAGCGTAACGTCAGCATCTTCCGCCGCGTAGCGACCTGCTTCTTCAAGAGCGATCTGGTTAAAGGTGAGCTGATTTTTCCCTTTACCGGCAATCTCTTCGAAGGTGATGGTTTTGTGCTTGAGCCAGCGGTCAGATAAGGAATCCATATCATGGCGGCCCGCGACGCTATCCAGAATGTAGGATTCAAGCATGGTGTCGAAGGCGATCCCGCGCAGTTCAATGCCGTAGTTTTGCAGAATGCCGCGGTCGTACTTGAGGTTTTGCCCAACCTTGAGCGCCTTTTCGTCTTCCAGGATCGGCTTCAGCAGTTCAAGCACGCGTTCACGGGAGATCTGTTCCGGCGCATCCAGGTAATCGTGCGCCACGGGAACATAGGCCGCATGACCTGGCTCTGTCGCAAATGACAGGCCTACCATATTGGCAGAGATGTTATCGAGACTGTCCGTTTCGGTGTCAAAGGCAAAGACCGGCGCCTTTTTCAGTTTCTCGATCCAGGCAATGAGCTGTGACTCTTCAAGAAGGGTTTCATAATTGTCGAAGGAAAGCGCCACGGCTTCTTCTTCCGCCTGCTCTTCTGCATCAACGACAATCGTCTCCTTCGGCTTTGTGGAAGGTTTTGCCCCTTTTGCCTGCAGCCATTTACCGGCTTCCACGTCAGTGGTCCAGCGCTTAAATTCGTATTTCTTAAACAGGCTTAGAAGCTCGTCCGCAGAAGGCTGCTGCACTTCCAGCTGTTCACAGCCCAGTTCGAGCTCGACATCGGTTTTGATTGTGGCCAGCTTATAGGAGAGATAAGCCACCTCTTTGTTCTCTTCCAGCTTCCCAGCCATGGTTTTGGCACCACGGAAGGAGAGACCGGCGATTTTGTCTGATTCCGCGTAGAGCGTATCCAGCCCGCCCAGCCCCTGAAGCAGCGCCTGCGCGGTTTTCTCACCGACGCCAGGGACACCAGGAATGTTATCCGAGGAGTCGCCCATCAACGCGAGGAAGTCGATAATCAGCTCTGGCGGCACGCCATATTTTGCGACCACCTCTTCCGGCCCAAGAATGGTGTTGGTCATGGTGTTAATCAGGGTAATCCCTGGCGTCACCAGCTGCGCCATATCTTTATCACCGGTGCTAATCAGTACCGGACGACCCATCTTTTCGGCTTCACGCGCCAGCGTACCGATGACGTCATCCGCTTCAACCCCAGAAACGGCCAGCAGCGGCAGACCCATCGCTTTCACCATCGCATGCAGCGGCTCTATCTGCGCACGCAGATCGTCAGGCATTGGCGGACGGTGGGATTTGTAATGTTCAAACAACTCGTCGCGGAACGTTTTGCCTTTCGCATCAAACACGACGGCCGCATGGGTTGGCTGATACTGAAGGATCAGGCTGCGCAGCATATTCAGCACGCCATACATTGCGCCGGTAGGTTCCCCTGCGCTGTTGGTCAGAGGAGGAAACGCATGGTACGCCCGATACAGGTAAGAAGAGCCATCGACGAGAATAAGAGGGTTTTCTGGGATCTGAACCATAATGTCCGTGCCTTTAATCAATTTATGCGTAAAGGATGCCACAGAAGGATGAAAACATCAGTTATTCAGGCCCGATACAGGAAAAGATTTTGCGATCGTGAGGATCGCTCGTAAAAATCAAACTGTGGATAAGTTTGTGAGTATTTTCACTTCATATGAATAACAGACGTAAAAAATACATATAAGGCAATATTTAGATCTTAATTATCAGATTGTTATGTTATGAGATCGCCTCTATATGGCCAACTGATGACAATTTAGTCTATGTGGATATAAGCCTTGATTTACGCAGAACGACAGCGAAATCTTCTGCGCCGGGGTAAAAGCCGCCAAATCACCCTGTGAAAGCGCCATTCATTTGTCTGTTTTCTGGTAAAATCAGCGCCCAGCGTCGACTATCCGGTCGCTCACTTACAGCTAACCACCTGAAAAAGCTCATCATGTCGAGATTGCTCGCTGCAATAACATTACTGCTAAGCATCATTTTAACTATCCTGGTGACGATCGCCTGTTCCGTACCGATCATTCTCGCCGGGATCATTAAACTGCTGCTGCCTGTACCCATGGTGTGGCGAGCCGTGTCCGCATTTTGTAATTTCATGATGTATTGCTGGTGCGAAGGACTGGCGATCCTGTTGCGCCTTAACCCGCACCTGATGTGGGATATCAAAGGGCTGGAGAACCTTAACAAAAAGAACTGGTATCTGCTGATCTGCAATCACCACAGCTGGGCGGACATCGTGGTGTTATGCGTGCTTTTTCGCAAACACATCCCGATGAACAAATATTTCCTGAAACAGCAGCTCGCCTGGGTGCCTTTTATCGGGCTGGCCTGCTGGGCGCTCGATATGCCGTTTATGAAACGCTATTCGCGCAGCTATTTGATTCGTCATCCGGAACGTCGCGGTAAGGATGTGGAGACCACGCGCCGCTCCTGTGAAAAGTTTCGTGCGCATCCGACGACCATCGTGAACTTTGTTGAAGGCTCCCGGTTTACGGAAGAGAAGCGCCAGCAAACTCGCTCTCCGTATCAGCATCTGTTGCCGCCAAAGGCAGCGGGGATTGCGATGGCGCTTAACGTGCTGGGAGCACAGTTCGATAAACTTCTTAACGTCACGCTCTGCTATCCGGAAAACGATAAGACGCCGTTCTTCGATATGCTCAGCGGCAAACTGACGCGTATTGTCGTGCACGTCGACCTGGTTCCGATTGACGCTGAACTGCACGGTGATTACGTAAACGATAAGAACTTCAAACGTCGTTTCCAGCAGTGGCTTAATACGCTCTGGAAAGAGAAAGACGAACAGATAGACAAGATAAAATCTTCATACAAAAACGCCGGTCAGTGACCGGCGTTTTTACATCAGCGAAATTACTTCTTCTCAACCAGGTATTTCACGGTATCTGCATACTGCTGTACGAAAATATCCATGCTGCTGGTGTCCATGCCCTGCATGTTCAGCTGATATTTGCCGTTAACAAACATCGCCGGAACGCCCTGAAGCTGGAGGTCAGCAGCCGCTTTTTCCTGCTGGGCAACCAGTGATTTCACCACGAAGCTGTTCCATGCGGCATCGTACTCTTCACCTTTCACGCCGGCATCAACGAACACTTTACGGATATCCGCAGTGGTCTGAACGGTCTGGGTTTTCTGTACGGCTTCAAACATTGGCGAAGTGATCTTATCTTCTACGCCCAGTGCCATCGCCACCGCCCATGCCTGAGTCAGGTCTTTACCCAATGGGCCCAGGAACTCGACGTGGTACTTGGTCATTTTGGTGCCTTCCGGCAGCTTTTTCTTCACGTTGTCAGAGACATGCAGCACCTGCTCGAACTGGTAACAGTGTGGGCAATAGAACGAGAAGAACTCCAGTACCTGTGGCTCGCCAGCGACCGGCTTCTCCAGCGTGATGTACTGTTTGCCGTCGGTAAACTGTGCAGCAGAAGCGCTAAATGCCAGAATCATACCTGCCAGCGCCAGCCAAATTTTTTTCATGATTAACTCTCTCCTGGGTGTGTCCATTAATACATCGGCGTTAATTGCAGAGGGGGCTCCTGAAGAACCTTAACCTGCTCAGTAAATGTAGATATCTGGCTACGCCAGTAATCCTCTCCGGTAAGCCACGGGAAATTACGAGGAAATGCCGGATCGTCCCAACGCCTGATTAACCATGCGAGATAATAAACAAAACGCATCGCACGTAAAGGCTCAATCAGGGCAATTTCGTCTGAATTAAACGGGCTAAATTCTTCATAAGCTTCAATAATGGTTTCAAGCTGCATGCGCTGCTCGGCTTTGTCGCCATTGAGCAACATCCACAGATCCTGAACCGCTGGCCCCATACGCGCATCATCAAGATCGACAAACAGCGGGCCGTCACGCCAGAGAATATTCCCGGCGTGACAATCGCCATGCAGGCGCAGGACGGAAATATCATCGCGCCAGCAGGTTTTCACTGCAGCAATAAGCTTATCGGTGGCGTTGAGGAAATCATCCTTTAGCGCTGCGGGGATCATTGCAGACGTTTCGAATAATGTGCGCGGTTCAAGAAGGTATTCCTGAATCCCCATAGTCGGGCGGGCAATAAAGGCTTTTTTGCGTCCCGTCTGGTGTATACGCCCAAGATAGCGGGCAACCCACTCCATCTGATCGATATTATCCGCTTCAAACTGACGGCCACCCAGACTTGGGAATACTGCATAGTAATACCCTTCGTGCGTAAGGAGCGTTTGGTTATTGAATTTTAGCGGTGCGGCAACGGGGACATCGTCATCCAGCAGATCGTGAGCGAACTGATGCTCTTCCTGAATTTGTTCAGCGGACCAGCGTTCAGGACGATAGAATTTTACGACATAGCGCTGACGATCCTCGTCCTGAAATTGATAGACGCGGTTTTCGTAGCTGTTTAACGGTGTTAGCCCGGAATCCACCCGAATACCCTGTTCAAACAGGGCATCCATAATGGTGTCCGGGTGTAATGTCTGGAAAGTAAAAGCCTGGTCGTTCATCCGATCATCCGGAAATTATACGAATGATTCAGGATATCATCTTGTGGCGATTTCGGTGCCGCCGCTTACAAGCTTTTACTCTTTAATTACGCCTCGGGCGCGCAGCAATGCAGTCTTAAAATCTTCCTCATAATCTTTCTGAATACCAGGAATAACAGCATCTTTGGCAGAGTCGCGCATTTTAAGGTGGTAGATCAGGATGTCGTCAGAAAGGTCTGCCAGATCGCCGTCAAAACCTGACTCTTTTGCCAGTTTCTGTAAAAATTGCATCAGATTGAGCTCTGGCTCTTTTTGCCAGGCTGGCTGGAGGAGTTCAATAACTTCATTCAGACGTTTACATTTCATGGTGGTGCTCCTTTCATTTAGAGTGACACGTTAGCAGGGTCAATCCCACAATAAAAGAGGCGATATTCGTGAATGTTAGCCAGGAAATCATCGGGGTCGTTCTGGCAGGCGGCAGAGCAACGCGAATGGGCGGTAAAGATAAGGGGCTTCAGCTTCTTAATGGAAAACCCTTGTGGCAGCATGTCGCTGACACGCTTGCAGATCAGGTTGCAGCAATAGCCATCAGTGCCAATCGCCATATCGATATTTATCAGCGCAGCGGATACCCCGTTTATCAGGATACTCTCGAGGATTACCTAGGACCGTTGGCCGGCATGCTCTCGATCATGCAGCAGTCTGAGGCAGAGTGGTTTGTTTTCTGCCCGTGTGATACGCCGTTTATTCCCTCCTGCCTTGTCGAGCGTCTCGTGCAGTCTCGTAATGGTGCACCGGTTGTCTGGGTGCATGACGGTGAGCGCGACCATCCTGCTATTACGCTGATTCATAGATCATTAGTTCCAGCGCTGCAGGATTACCTGACGGTGGGAGAGCGAAGAGTCATGGTGTTTATGCGTCAGTCAGGCGGCCATTCCGTTGATTTTAGCGACTGGAAGTCTGCATTTGTGAACGTGAATACGACGGAAGATTTACAGACCATGCAGGAGAAAAAATGACGCCTGTTTTAGCTATCGCCGCCTGGAGTGGTACCGGGAAAACGACGCTACTTAAAAAGCTGATACCCGCACTTTGTGCCAGAGGCATCCGCCCAGGCCTGATTAAGCATACCCACCACAATATGGACGTCGATAAACCGGGTAAAGACAGCTATGAACTGCGTAAGGCAGGTGCCGCGCAAACCATGGTGGCAAGTCGTGAGCGGTGGGCATTGATGACGGAAACGCCCGATGAAGCACCGCTGGATCTCGCGTATCTGGTCAGTCGGATGGATCACTCCACGCTTGATCTGGTGCTGGTTGAGGGGTTTAAGCATGAGGCCGTTGCAAAGATCCTGCTGTTCAGAAGCGATGCCGGGCATGATTTTAGCGAGTTAACGCTGGATGAGCATGTCATTGCGGTGGCTAGCGATGTGGCAGTGGAACTTGAGGTTCCAGTGCTGGATTTAAATGATGTGGACGGGATTGCGCAGTTTATTGTGGCGTGGAGTGCGGTCTGACTTGACGGGTGGCGGCTTTGCCTTAACCGGCCTACCGTTTTTTGGCGCATAAACGCAAAAAGGCCATCCTTTCGGATGGCCTCTTCACTTGTTTGATGCCTGGCAGTTCCCTACTCTC